>CALEMZ010000001.1 GCA_937910975.1 uncultured Pseudorhodobacter sp.
GAAATACATAAGCTATTGGAATCGTTGAGATTTAGGCTCATAACCTGAAGGTCGTAGGTTCAAATCCTACTCCCGCAACCAAAAAACCGTTGGATAACAAAGACTTGGAATCCGACAAAAACACTTGTGTAGAGGCACTCGCGTTTTACCTCAACGCCACCTCAACGTTTGACGAGTCCCTCTGAAAACCAGGGGGACTTTTTGATTCTGGCGTCAAGGAATGCCCAGTTACATGCGGGTCACACCGTAAAATCAGGTATGCGCCGATCGGGATGCCGGGGATGCAATGGTTCAATCGACCATTGGAAACACGCCCGTCTGCTTCACCGACCCATAGACAAAACTCGAGTCGATCGAGGCAATTCCGCCAATCGGATGGATGCGATTTCGAATGAAATCCTCATAGGCATCCAGCCCCGCCACGACGACACGAAGCAGATAGTCAGCGGGGCCGGTCATCAGGTGGCATTCCAGAACCTCGTCCAGCGCACGGACCCGCGATTCAAAGTGGCGGACCGTTTCGCCGCTGTGGCGCTCCAACCGGACGCGGATGAAGACCGTGACGGGCAGGCCATAGGCGCGTTGATCGACAATCGCCCGATAGCCAAGGATCGCGCCGCTTTCCTCCAGTAGGCGCAATCGCCGCAGGCAGGGCGAGGGCGACAGGTTCACTTCGGCCGCGATTTCCAGATTCGTCGCGCGGCCATTGCGTTGCAAAGCGCGGATGATCTGGCGATCTTTCTCGTCCATTTTCGCCTTTCGTGGCATTAAATGCCAAATATATGCCGTACGGTGGCATGATTAGCAATCAAATGCCATAGGAACAAGCGCAGTCTGGGGGAGAACCAGAAGGACCAGACTATGCCCGACACGCAGCCCAGCTTTGCCACCCGCGCCATTCACCATGGCTATGAGGCCCAGGATCATCAGGGGGCGCTGAACCCGCCGGTCTATCTGTCGTCAACCTTCGCCTTCGAAACCGCCGAGGCCGGGGGCGCGATGTTTGCCGGTGCCGCTGAGGGGCATTTCTACAGCCGTATCTCGAACCCGACGCTGGAGCATCTGGAGCGGCGGATCACCAATCTGGAAGGGGCCGAGGCCGGGCTTTGCGCCGCCTCTGGCATGGGGGCGATCACCTCGACGCTCTGGACCTTCCTGCAAACCGGCGACGAGGTGATCCTCGACAAGACGCTTTACGGCTGCACCTTCGCCTTCCTGACCCACGGCTTGCCGCGCTTTGGGGTGACCGTGCGCCCCGTGGATCTGTCCGATCCGGCCAATCTGGCCGCGGTGATCGGGCCAAGGACCCGGATCGTCTATTTCGAAACCCCCGCCAACCCCAACAACCGGTTGGTCGACATTGCCGCGATCAGCGAGATCGCGCATCGGCACGGGGCGAAGGTGGTGGTGGACAATACCTATGCCACGCCGGTGCTGACCCGGCCCATCGAGCATGGCGCCGATATCGTGGTGCATTCGGCGACCAAATATATCGGCGGGCATGGCGATGTGATCGCCGGTTTGGTCGCGGGGCGGGACGAGGATATGGCGCAGGTCCGGCTGGTGGGGATCAAGGACATGACGGGGGCGGTGATGTCGCCGTTCAGCGCGATGCTTCTGTTGCGCGGGATCAAGACGCTTGAGTTGCGGGTGCGTGCGCATTCCGCCGCCGCCCTGACCATCGCCCGCGCGCTCGAAGCGCATCCTGCGGTGAAATGCGTGCATTATCCCGGGCTCGACAGTTTCCCGCAGGCCGCCCTTGCCCGACGCCAGATGGCGGCCTTCGGCGGCATGATCCCGTTCGAGGTGGTGGGCGGCAAGGCGGGCGGCATTGCCATGATGAACCGCCTGAGCCTGATCCAGCGCGCAGTTTCTCTGGGCGATGCCGAAAGCCTGATCCAGCACCCGGCCAGCATGACCCATTCCACCTATACCCCCGAGGAACGCGCCGCCCATGGCATCGCCGAAGGGCTGGTGCGGCTGTCGGTGGGGCTGGAGGGCGTGGACGACATTCTGAACGACCTGATGCAGGCACTTGCCTCGCATAATGCCGAAGCTGCCTGACCCGCTACCTTGCAATCGGAGAACGTGATGACTGACACCAAAATCCGTGGCGATGCGTCCAGCCAGGGCCCGCACCTGACCACCGGCGGCTGGCTGAACGACCTTGACCGCAAGCGCGCCGCCGGGCCATTCCTGCCGGGGCATGGGCTGGCGGCTGCCGGGCCTTCAACCACCGCCGTTCACGCCGGAACCCATGATGACGCGCGCACGGGCGCCGTGGGCACGCCGATCTATCAGGCATCTACCTTCCTGCTGGGGGCCGATCAATATGGCTCGATCGAGCAGGGCTTTGCCCGCGACCGCTTCATCTATTCGCGCTACGGCAACCCCTCGCAATGGGCAGTGCAGGAAAAGCTGGCGGCGCTAGAGGGGGCGGACTCGGCCATCGTGTTCAGTTCGGGCATGGCAGCGATCACCGCGACCGTGATGGCGCTGGTGGACAAGGGCGCGCATGTCGTGGCCTCGGCCGATCTTTATGGCGGCACCTATAACCTGTTCAATCAGGAGTTTCCGACCTTTGGCATGTCGGCCACGCTGGTCGATCCGCAGGATTTCGCGGCCATCGAGGCAGCGATCCGTCCCGAAACCCAATTGATGTATTTCGAGGCGATCACCAATCCCTTGCTCAAGATCATCGACATTCCGCGTCTGGCCGAGATCGCCCGCCGCCACGGCTTGCGGCTGGTGATCGACGGCACCTTTGCCCCGCCCGTCGCCATGCGCGCTCTGGAACAGGGCGCCGACGTGGTGGTGCATTCGGCGTCGAAATACCTCAACGGTCACAGCGACCTGATCGCCGGTGTCGCCGCCGGACCGCGCAAGCTGATCGACATGATCTGGCCGCGGCTGTTGAACTATGGCGGATCATTGGACCCGCACGCCTGTTTCCTGCTGGAGCGGGGCCTGAAGACGCTCGCCATCCGCATGCGGGCGCATGAAGAAAACGCCCATGCGCTGGCGCGGTATCTGGAAAGCCACCCGAAGGTCGCCCGCGTGTTCTATCCGCTGCTGGACAGTCACCCCGACCGTGCGGTGGCGCGGCGGCTGCTGAAGAACGGCACCGGCAACGTGACCTTCTTTGTCCAGGGCGGCGATCAGGCGGCGCTGGCCCTGGTGAACGCGCTCCGCATCCCCAAGCAGGCCACCAGCCTCGGTGGGGTGGAAAGCCTTGTCAGCCTGCCCTTCAACACCTCGCAGGCGAGCTACACCGCCCGCCAGCGCGCCGCCATCGGCATCCATCCCGGCTGCGTGCGCCTTTCGGTCGGGATCGAGGATGCCGCCGACCTGATCGCCGATTTCGAACAGGCGCTCGCCCAGATTCACCCCGCAAAGGAAGCCATCCATGCGTAACAGCTTGCCCACCGCCGCCCTGTCCGAATTTGTCAACGAAGTCGCCAGCGCCCCGCAAGAGGCGCTCATGGATTACGGCGTGGTCATGGACTGGGAAAGCGGCACCCGCAGCCGCGCCGAGGCCAAGCCGATGCGCGTCGGGCCGCACCGTGTCAGCCGGTCCTTCACCTGGAAGGTGGACGAGCCGCGCCAGTTGATGGGCAACAACCACGGGCCGAACCCGCAGGAACTGCTCTTGTCGGGGCTTGGGGCCTGCATGATGGTGGCTTTCGTCGCCGGGGCCACGGCCGAAGGTATCCAGCTGGAAAGCGTCCGCATCGACATGGACGCCACGCTGGACCTGCGCGGTTTTATGGGCATCGGCAGCAACGCCCCGGTGGGATTTCCCGAAATCCGCTACACCATCCATGTGGCCGCCGATGCCACGCCCGAACAACTGGCCTGCCTTCATGCCAAGGCCGTGGCGCACAGCCCCAACGCCCAGACCATCCTGAACCCGGTCGCCTTGCGGGGCGAGATCGTCTCGACCCGTTCTGACGCCTGACACCCGATGGAGCCGCCGATGTCCCCCGCCGATCTGACCCATCTGAAGACCATCGAACAGCAGCTCTTGTGGCTGTCGCACTGGATGATCCATCACGCCAACCACATCCGCCCGAAGGTCGATGGCATCAAGATTGGCGGGCATCAGGCCTCCTCGGCCTCGATGGTGTCGATCCTGACGGCGCTGTATTTTCATGCGCTGCGCCCCGAGGATCGAGTGGCGGTCAAGCCCCATGCCTCGCCGATCTTTCACGCCATCCAGTATTTGATGGGCAACCAGACCCGCGAGAAGATGGAGAATTTCCGCGGCTTTGGCGGGGTACAAAGCTATCCTTCCCGGACCAAGGACATTGATGATGTCGATTTCTCCACCGGCTCGGTCGGCTTGGGGGTGGCGATCACGTCTTTCGCCTCGATCGTGCAGGACTACATCGCCGCCAAGACCTGGGGCCGGGATATTCCCCTTGGCCGCATGGTGGCGCTGGTGGGCGATGCCGAGTTGGACGAGGGCAATGTCTATGAGGCGTTGCAAGAGGGCTGGAAAAACGATCTGCGCAATTGCTGGTGGATCATCGACTATAACCGCCAGTCGCTGGACGGGATCGTGCGCGAAGGCCTGTTTGCCCGCGTCGAGAAGGTGTTTGACGCCTTTGGCTGGGATGTGGTGCGGGTGAAATACGGCGCGCTGCAACGCGCGGCCTTTGCCGAGCCGGGCGGTTCTGCCTTGCGCGACTGGATCGACGCCTGCCCGAACCAGCAGTATTCGGCGCTGACGTTCATGGGCGGTGCCGTCTGGCGCAAGCGGTTGATGGAGGATCTGGGCGATCAGGGTGAGGTTTCGGCGCTGATCGACCGCCGGTCCGATACCGAACTGGCGGCTCTGATGGAAAACCTCGGTGGCAACTGCGTTGCGACCATGGCCGAGGCCTTTGCCGCAATTACCCATGACCGCCCGACCTGCTTTCTGGCCTATACGATCAAGGGCTGGGGCACGCCAATTGCCGGCCACAAGGACAATCACGGCGGGCTGATGAACCCGACGCAGTTCGCGGCCTGGCAACAGCATATGGGCGTGGCGCCGGGGCAGGAATGGGAGCCTTTCGCCGCCGTCGGCGACGCGCCCGCCCTGCGCGGTTTTCTTGACCGGGTGCCGTTTTTTGCGCGTGGTCGCCGCCGGTTTGACGATGCCAAACTGCCGGTGCCGCCGATTGCATTCGACACCGACCGCGAGATTTCCACCCAAGCGGCATTCGGCAAGATCCTCGACGATCTCTCGAAAGGCGGCAGCGATCTGGCCGCCCGCATCGTCACCACCTCACCCGATGTCACCGGCACCACGAACCTTGGCCCCTGGGTCAACCGTCGCAAGCTCTTTGCCCGCCAGCCGCAGGCCGATGCCTTTATCGAGCACCGCATCCCCTCGACCGCGAAATGGGAGTTCACCCCGGAAGGCCAGCATATCGAACTGGGCATCGCCGAGATGAACCTGTTCCTGCTGCTGGGCGCGGCGGGTCTGTCGCACAGCCTGTTCGGCAAGCGGCTGTTCCCGATCGGCACGGTCTATGATCCCTTCATCCACCGGGGTCTCGATGCGCTGAACTACGCTTGCTATCAGGATGCGCGCTTCATGATCGTCGGCACGCCGTCGGGCGTGACGCTGGCACCGGAGGGAGGCGCACACCAATCCATCGGCACCCCCCTGACCGGCATGTCGCAAGACGGGCTGGCCGCGTTCGAGCCTGCCTTTGCCGATGAGCTTGCGGTGATCATGGAGTGGGCCTTCGACTATCTGCAACGCGACGGCGACGGTGACCCAGACGAGCGCACCTGGCTGCGCGACGAAACCGGCGGCTCGGTCTATCTGCGTCTGACCACCAACCCGCTGGAACAACCCGGCAAGCGTCATGACGATGCCTTCCGACAGGGTGCCATCGACGGGGCTTACTGGCTGCGCCAGCCGGGGCCGAATTGCGAGGTGGTGATCGCCTATCAGGGGGCGGTGGCCCCCGAGGCCATTGCGGCGGCCGGGATCATCGGCGAACACCGCCGCGATGTCGGCGTGCTGGCCGTCACCTCATCCGACCGGCTGAACGCGGGCTGGACGGCGGCGCAGCGGGCGCGGGCGCGCGGCAACCGGGCAGCACGCAGTCATATCGAGACCCTGTTCGAGGGTCTCCCCCGCGACTGCCTGATCGTCACCGCCATCGACGGCCACCCGGCGACGCTGGCTTGGCTGGGTTCGGTCGGCGGCAACAAGACCGTGTCGCACGGGGTGGAGCATTTCGGCCAGACCGGCACCATCGGCGACCTCTATCGGCATTTCGGGCTGGATCGGAACGCACTGGCGCAATCGGTGCTGGAACTTTC
>CALEMZ010000002.1 GCA_937910975.1 uncultured Pseudorhodobacter sp.
GAAAGGGGGAGAGGCCGCGAATTTGTCTGTCCACCACCTCGGCGGGCTGCGACCAATCCACCCGCGCCTCGGCCTTGTCGATTTTGGCGGCATAGGTGACGCCCTCTTTGGGCTGCGAGATTGGGGTGAGGTTGGGTAGGTTATCCAGCGCCTCCACGATCATCCCGGCCCCCATGGCCGACAGCCGATCATGCAGGTCTTGTGTCGTTTCCTTGGCCCCGATTGAGGTTTCGCGCTGTAGCAGCACCGGGCCAGTATCCAGCCCCGCCTCCATCTGCATAATGCAGATGCCGGTTGCAGCATCGCCTGCCAGGATCGCGCGGTGAATGGGGGCAGCGCCGCGCCAGCGGGGTAACAAAGAGGCATGAATATTCAGGCAGCCGTGCTGCGGCGCAGAAAGAATATTATGTGGCAATATCAGGCCGTAAGCCACGACCACGGCGACATCGGCTTGCAAATCGGCGAAGCCTTTTGCTGCAGCGTCGCTGCGCAGCGAAACCGGATGGCGAACGGGCAGGCCAAGCGCCTCGGCGCGGGTTTGCACTGGCGAGGGGCGGTCTTTTTTGCCGCGTCCGGCGGGGCGGGGGGGCTGGGAATAAACCGCCACCACCTCATGCCGGGCGGCCAGCGCGTCAAGCACAGGGACAGAGAAATCCGGGGTTCCCATGAAGATCACGCGCATTGGCTGTTCCTTTGGTCGCGGCAGAGTCGGGGGGAACCCCGACCTAGGATAGTTTACGCGCTTTGCGCAGCAGCATCTCGCGCTTCATCTTGCTTAGGTTCTCAAAATACATCTTGCCGTTCAGATGGTCGATCTGATGTTGCACGCTCGTGGCCCAGAGGTTTACGAAATCTCGGTCCTCCATCTCGCCCTGCGCATTCAAGAAGCGCACAGTTACCGCACGTGGGCGGGTGATGCGGGCGGAAACGCCGGGCAGGTTGGGGCTGGCCTCATCATGGTCGCGCGGTTGGGCAGAGGCGTGCAGCACCTCGGGGTTGGCCATCAGCACCGCTTTGCCGCGCTCGGTGGAACAATCCACCACCGCCAGCCGCAGCATCACGCCGATTTGTGGCGCGGCGAGGCCATAGCCGGGCATCGCCTCCATCGTATCGACCATATCGGCCCAGACTCTGCGGATATCGTCGGTGATCGCCTCCACCGGGGCGGCGGCGGTTTGTAGCCGTTTGTCGGGCCAGGGGATGCAGCGGCGGGCTGTCATGTTGACTCCTCGGCGTCGGTTTCGGGAAGGTCAGGGTAGTCGATGCATAAGATGCCATCGAGATGGTCGCGCTCATGCTGTACGCAAGTGGCGGCGAAGCCTTCAAAGAAGCCTTCGCAGGCGCGGCCAGCAAGGTCTTGCCAAGCGAGGCGGATCACGGCAGGGCGCTCAATACGCACGGGGCGGTTGGGGATGGAGAGGCAACCTTCCGTGTTTACAGCACAGCCGCTGGCATCCTTGATCTCGGGGTTGATACAGATAAACGGGCTGGGCCGCCCCTCTTTCCAGCCGGTATCCATTACGAAAATTCGTTGCATCACACCGACTTGCGGGCCCGCGAGGCCACGGCCGGGGGCTGCATACATGGTTTCCAGCATATCATCGGCTAACCGTTTCAGCGCCGGGTCAAAGCTGTCGATTGCAGCGCAAGGCTGGCGCAGCCGCGCATCGGGCAGCAATAGGATCGGTAGCAGGGCCATCAGCGCTGCCGCGCCAATTCACGCTTCAGCTTTTCCATCTTGCGGGTGATCAATTGGCGTTTCAACGGGCCGAGGTAATCAATGAAAAGCTTGCCGTTCAGGTGGTCAATCTCATGCTGCACACAGGTAGACCAAAGGCCTTCGAACTCTTCCTCGGTGGTTTTGCCGTCCAGCCCCGTCCATTCCACCCGTACCTTCGCCGGGCGGGTAATTTCGGCATAGTGCTCGGGGATCGACAGGCAGCCTTCGTCATAGACCGAGACATCCTCGGATGACCAAGTGATGCTTGGGTTGATCATGACAAGCGGGCGCGGGGCCTTGGTCGGGTCTTTCACGCAATCAAGCACCAAAAGCCGCTGCATCACGCCCAATTGTGGCGCGGCCAGCCCGATGCCGGGGGCGTCATACATGGTGGCCAGCATATCTTCGGCCAATTGGCCAATATCAGCCGTTACCGCCTCCACGGGGGAGCACAGTTTCTTGAGGCGCGGGTCGGGATGGATCAGGATCGGGCGTATCATGCCCGTTGATGTAAGGGATCAGGCGGTTTGGTGCAATCCTGCGCGGACGGGTCTGGGGGCTGAATTTTCGGCATATGTTCAAGGTTGCTTATATGGCAGGTGCCTGCGGCGATTGTACCCAGAACATTTGCGGGGCTGGAACGTGGGAAATCACCCGGCTAGGGTGCGTGAAACAGCGTAAGGGATTGCCCATGAATTTTAACGAAGAGATCAACCGTATTGGCACGCATTGTTTCAAATGGGACAAAATGGAGCAGTTGTTCGGTGTTTCACCTACCGATGGGCTTGCCATGTGGACTGCCGATTCCGACTACCCGACCGCGCCCTGCGTGATCGAGGCGCTGCGCAAGGCGGCGGATCACGGGGTTTTTGGCTATTCATGGGAATACCCGGAATATCTGGCCGCGGTGCAATGGTGGATGAAAACGCGGCATGGCTGGGAGGTTGAAACAAATTCCATTTTGACGTCACAGGGGCTTGGTAACGCGATTGCCCTGTGCATTGACGTTTGGTCAGACCCCGGTGATCCGATTGTAATTTTTTCGCCCGTCTACCACGAGTTCGCGATTAAGATTAAAAAGACCGGGCGGCGCGTGGTTGAATGCCCGCTGGCGCGGCAGGGCGATACTTATGTGCTGGACTTGGAGGATGCGCAAAGCCGCCTGACCGGTGCTGAAAAGATCCTGATCTGGTGTTCGCCGCAAAACCCCTCGGGCCGGGTCTGGACACCGGAGGAGTTGCGCCGCGTGGCCGAATTTGCTGAGCGCAACAATCTGATATTGATATCAGACGAGGTGCATCACGATCTGGTTTTCCCCGGCAATGTTTTCGTGCCTATGGATGTTGCCGCCCCCGCGCAGCGCAACCGTACCGTGACGCTGACAGCCGCATCCAAGACCTTCAATATCGCCGGGCAACGAACCGGCAATATCATCATCCCCGATCCCGATCTGAACGCGGCTATGCGGCAACGGCTGCGCACGCTCGATTATGGGCCTGCATCCCTTTCCGTCGCGATGATAGCGGCCGCCTATTCGCCGCAGGGTGCGGAATGGGTGGACGCGCAAATCGCCCATCTTGACGCCAATCGCAACCTATTCGATGCGGGCATCAATGCCATTCCGGGCGTGCGCTCGTTGCCGTTGCAGGCAACCTATCTGGCCTGGGTGGATTTTTCCGGCACGGGGATGAGCTTTGCCGAAATTGAAGCCCGGATCCGGGATCAGGCGAAAATCGCGGTATCGCCCGGCCCGAGCTTTGGTGCGGGTGGCGAGAGCTTTGTGCGCGTTAACCTTGCCACGTCGCGCGCGCGGGTGGCGGAGGCTGTGGCGCGGCTGCAAGCGGCGTTTTCCGATTTGCAATGAAACGGCTGGCGGGCGCGTTTTCGGTATTGGTCTTGCTGGTGGTTTGTTCCGCCGTGGCCGTGCTGATCTTGATGCGCCCGCAGCAACCCACGCAGGGCCTGCCGCCGCTGGCAGGGCCGGTGGAGCGGATCGTGGTGCAAAAGGCGGCGCGGCGGATGATGCTGTTCAAGGGTGACGAGATGCTGCGCGAATACCGGATCGCGCTGGGCTATGCGCCGTTGGGGAGCAAGGAACGCCAAGGCGATGGTCGCACGCCCGAAGGATTGTTCAAGGTTGATCGGCGCAATGATCGCAGCGCCTATCATCTGTCGCTCGGGATCAATTACCCGCGCCCCGAGGATATCGCGCGGGCCACCAAGGGCGGCTATTCGCCCGGTGGCGATATCTTTTTCCATGGCCAGCCCAATGCCTTGCCCGATGGTGCGGTGATCCCCGGTGATTGGACGGCGGGCTGTTTGGCGCTGAGCGATGCCGAGATGCGCGAGATCTGGGGCGTGGTCCCGATTGGCACTGTGGTGGAGATATTGCCGTGAGCGTGGTGCCTCCGGGGCTGAACAAGCGATTGCCATCGAAATGGTCGCCGGCGGGGCCGGAGTGATCGGGATATCGTGCCATTCTCCTTAATCAAGCTTTTGCATGCGCCGGATGCAAGCGGCCCTGTCATGGCTTATGGACGCCCCGGATGGCTTGCGCTATCACGGGCCGCAACCTTTTGCAGGAGAGTGATATGTCTGGCCATGGCGCTGCCCAACCGATGACCGCCGCAAAATCTGGTCCCCTGACAGGGCGGGCCGAAGTGCCGGGCGATAAATCCATCAGCCACCGCGCGCTTATTTTTGGCGCGATGGCAGTGGGGGAAACCATGATCACCGGGTTGTTGGAGGGCCAAGACGTTCTGGACACTGCAAGTGCCATGCGTGCCTTTGGGGCCGACGTGGTACAGCATGGGCCGGGGGCCTGGTCGGTGCATGGGGTTGGTGTTGGCGGGTTTCGTGAGCCGGAAGCCGTGATTGATTGCGGCAATTCCGGCACCAGTGTGCGGCTGATCATGGGTTGCATGGCGACCACCGCGATGACGGCAACCTTTACCGGTGACGCGAGCTTGCGCAAACGTCCGATGGGCCGGGTGACGGACCCGCTGGCGCTGTTTGGTGCGCAGGCTTATGGGCGCAAAGGCGGGCGTTTGCCGATGACGGTGGTGGGGGCGGCCAACCCGGTGCCGGTGCGCTATACGTTGCCGGTGGCCTCGGCGCAGGTAAAATCGGCGGTGCTTTTGGCGGGGCTGAATGCGCCGGGGCAAACCGTCGTGATTGAGCCGGAGGCGACGCGTGACCATACCGAGCGGATGCTTTTGGGCTTTGGCGCGGAGCTGACGGTGGAAAAAACGGCTGCAGGCAATGTCATCACCCTGACCGGCCAGCCGGAGTTGCGCCCGCAATCCGTGGCCGTGCCGCGCGACCCGTCTTCGGCTGCTTTCCCGGTTTGTGCGGCGCTGATCGTTGAAGGGTCGGATATTTTCGTGCCCGGTGTCAGTCAGAACCTGACGCGCAATGGCATTTATATCACCTTGGTCGAAATGGGTGCCGATATCGCCTTTGAGAACCCGCGGACCGAGGGCGGCGAGCCTGTGGCCGATTTGCGCGTCCGTTTTTCCACCCTCAAAGGCATCGAGGTGCCGCCTGAGCGCGCGCCTTCGATGATTGATGAATATCCGATCCTTTCGGTCGTCGCGGCCAATGCCATCGGCAAGACCGTGATGCGCGGCGTAAAGGAATTGCGCGTCAAGGAATCGGACCGGGTTGATGCAATGGCGCGCGGGCTGGAGGCCTGCGGCGTGACCATTGAGGAAGACGAAGACACGCTGATCGTGCATGGCATGGGCCCCGGCGGCGTGCCGGGAGGGGCCACCTGCGCCACCCATATCGACCATAGGATTGCGATGTCCTTTCTTGTGGCGGGCATGGCCAGCCAGCGCCCGATTACGGTGGATGATGCCTCACCTATCGCCACCTCCTTCCCGCTGTTTGAGGGATTGATGACAGGGCTGGGCGCCACGCTCACGAAAGGGTAAACCATGGACACGCAAGGAAAATCTCGTTTCGCCAAGCTGCTGCACCACCGCGCCGCCAGCCTTGCAAAGGGTGATCCGGTTGCCCCGCCCATCGTTTCGGCCACCACCTATCACCTGCCCGAGGTC
>CALEMZ010000003.1 GCA_937910975.1 uncultured Pseudorhodobacter sp.
TCGGTCAGATAATCGAGCTTTTGGCCGAATTTCTCGTTCTGCTCCCGGTCCGGAATGTCACCACCGGCAGGCACATAGCAATTGTGGATGGTCACGCCATTTTCCAGCCGTGCAGCCACATGGCGGGCATGGCCAAGCTGGGCGAAATCTTTGTCGCCTGCATCGACGATGGGGCGCTTGGACAGGATCGCCACGCCGTTATAGCCCTTTTGCCCCCGCGCAACCATGTAGCGATAGCCCAACGCCTGAAACTGCTCGGTCGGGATGTTTTCCACCGGGCTTTTACATTCCTGCAAGCACAGAATGTCCGGGGCCTCCTCACCCAACAGCTTGGCCACCAACCCTTCGCGCAGACGGACGGAATTGATGTTCCAAGTGGCAACGGTAAACGACATGGGCGGCTCCTTTTCGGGTTAGGCCATCCTAGGGCCGCGCTGGGGCAGGCTCAACCCCTTGCTGTTGCCGGAATGGGACGCCAAGCTGCGGGGAAAGGAGTGTCATATGCTGCTTGCACGGAACCGCAATTACCGGCTGGTGTTTTCGGCCAGTGCCATTTCCAACCTTGGGGATGGGGTTTCCGCACTGGCCTTGCCCTGGCTTGCGACGCTGCTGACGCGGGATGCGATGATGGTGGCGCTGGTCGCCATGGCGCAACGCTTGCCGTGGTTCTTGCTCAGCCTGCCAGTAGGGGTGTGGACCGACCGGATGGATCGGCGCGTGTTGATGATACGGGCCGATCTGCTGCGCTTTATGTTGACGCTGATGGTGGTGGGGCTGGTGCTTTCCACCCCCGCCCTGCCCCTGCCAGATGGGGCAGGCACGCCCGCAATTTTGGCGCTGTCGGTGCTGGCCTTCCTATTGGGGTGTGCCGAGGTGCTGCGCGACAACGCTGCCCAAACCATTCTGCCCTCGGTCGTCGCCAAAGCCAATCTGGAGGTCGCTAATGGCCAGATGTGGAGCGCCGAGCGCGTGATGGGCGAATTCATTGGCCCGCCGCTGGCAGGTGCGTTAATTGTTTTGGGTGTGGCCATTCCCTTTGGCTTTGACGCGGCAACTTTTGCCATTGCCGCTGTGTTGATCTGGAAGGTCGCGGTGCCGCCGCGCATCAAGGCACCCATTGCGCCTTTCTTTCAATCGCTGCGCGAGGGGGGGCGCTGGATGCTGGACCATCCGGTCATCCTGCGGCTGGCCGTTATGCTCGGCATTATCAACGCATGCCATTTGGCCGGCCTGACCGTGATGGCGCTCTATGCGCAAGAGGTTTTGCATTTGGGGGCGTTTGGCATGGGATTGATGCTGTCGGCGGGGGCGGCGGGTGGCGTGCTTGGCGGCATTGTCGGCCCGCGCATCTGCCAACGGATTGGCTTGCGTAACAGCATGATCATTGGGCTGTTTGGGTTTTTCGCAAACTACCTTCTTTTTGCTCTAACCAGCTCTCCTTTTGTCGCGGGAGCAGCTTTGACAATCGGATCCTTGGCCTCCATGGTGTGGAATATCGCGACCGTCTCGTATCGCCAGCGCATCATCCCAGATGCCATTCTCGGTCGCGTGAACTCAATCTACCGTTTCTTTGGCTGGGGCTCCATGCCGATCGGGGCTTTGGCAGGCGGTGCATTGGTCAGCATGACCGAGGCGGATCTGGGGCGTGAAATAGCCCTGCGCCTGCCCTTTGGAGCCGCAACACTGGGGATCGCCTTGGTTTTGGTCTACGCGCTCACCCGCCTGCGGACCGAATAAAAAAAGACCGGGCACAACCCAATGTCGCGGCCCGGCCCAGTACAACAGGGAGGAGCCTTCAGTTAACCCTCAAAAAGTAAACAAACCCTGATTGAAATCAATTGCCTGAAATTCAGCAAAAAAAGGCCGGACGCATGGCCCGGCCAGGTCCAACAGGGAGGATGCCGCGCCATAACCCCGACGCGACAAGGGGAACTCTTTGTATCACTATACGCTACAATAGCGCATTTTTTTCAGCCTACATGCCGATTCTGTCAACAGTATGGCGATCAAGCAACAAGTCGATATCCGCCCGACTCCGTCACCAACAGCCGCGCGTTCGAGGGATCGGGCTCAATCTTCTGCCGCAACCGATAAATATGGGTCTCCAGCGTATGGGTCGTTACCCCCGCATTATAGCCCCAAACCTCATGCAACAGCACATCCCGCGCGACGACACTCGAAGACGCCCTATACAGGTACTTCAGGATATTCGTCTCTTTCTCGGTCAGACGGATCTTCTTTTCCTTCGCGTCCAACAGCAGCTTTTGGGCGGGCTTGAACGTGTATGGCCCAAGCTGGAACACCGCATCCTCAGACTGTTCATGCTGGCGCAATTGCGCGCGGATGCGGGCCAATAGCACCGGAAACTTGAACGGCTTGGTGATGTAATCATTCGCGCCCGCG
>CALEMZ010000004.1 GCA_937910975.1 uncultured Pseudorhodobacter sp.
TCAATGCTGTGCTAACACGCGACTGCCACGATCTCCGGGCGCTCAAAGCCTGGTTTGCGGATAAGGTTGGGCCGGACATTTTTGTCGGTCTCGAGGGCGTGGTGAATGTCTATGATGCCGCAACCGCCATCGGGACGGGGCGCTTCGAGCTTGCGGAGCTGAACAGCCTCACCCGGTCGATCTTCGAAGCCCTGGTTGAAGATCCGAACGCCTTCGGCCTAGGCGAGCGCATCGACGAATTCTATGCCTCCATCCAGCGCCGGCGGCCCATCGAGGCCCTGGGTCAGAAATGTGGCATGGACAGCCCTGACGCGATCGCCGTCGACCTGCGCGGCAATGTCATGACCTGCCAGAACACTGGCGCAAAAGGGGCGCACAAAATCGGCCACGTCACCGATTTCGATGCCATCGCCCTAGATACTGCGACGCACTTCGCCTTCACGGAAGAGGCCACGACAGGTGACTATGATCACCTCATCCGGACCGCCATGCTGTGGTTCAACTGCACCTGATACCCCGGGTCAACGTCATCACAAAAGTCCTCATGTCATGTCGCCCGCGTCTGTCATCTGCTTTTCGTATGCTTGGCGCACAAGCCCCATAACGTATGGCAGTTCCTCTACCGCACTGATCGCGATTTCGACATCCCCATTGCCGTAATGACCAATGTTGGTCATGTCGCGTGCGATCTTTTTCTCGTCGTGAAGCTCGTGAAACTTCATGTTCAGCGAAAGCCTCAAGCGCTTTGCCTGTGCTAAGACGTCTAGAAAATTGGTTTCGGCCTTGTGCCACCCGTGACACCGCCTTCGACACGCTCTGCGCCAGCATTGGCTTGGCAATCTCCGCCGACCGCACGCTGGGCGGCCTCTGCGACTGGGTCGAGGCGGAAGCGCCCCGTCCGGTCGATCTGCCCGTCGATGGCGCCGCCAGCCTGAAGGCCGCCGTGATCCCGGTGGTGCTGCATTATTCCACGGCCGATCCGCTGGCGTGACCCGGGGATCAACAGGTCCGATAGTAGCCCCCGGAATAGCGGCAATATTCTCTTGCCACGCCCATGCGGATCATTTCTGCGGCGATGTCACGCCCGTCGGGCAAGAAGCACTGCCCGACAATCCGGCCATAGCGATCGACGTCCCGGATGCGGCAGGTCAGGGTCTTGCCGGAAATCAGACCTCGCATGGCCTGCGTTGCCGCTGATCCGCCCCGTTGTTTTTTCTCGGGGGCATCGAGACCCCAGACGCGAATGGCAGGCTTGAGGCCTGCTATCCGGAACGTATCGCCATCCGTCACACGGCTGACCGCGCCGGAGAGGGAATTTGTCTGGGCGGTAATCGGCATGGCGATGGCAAGGCTCAAGATGAGCACAGCCAGCGCCGCCAAGCGCCGCAAGGAACGGAGAGAGCGAACGGTCTGGTCCAAGGTCATGTTGTGACATTCGACTGAACCATGGGCAAAGGCAAGCCGCCGACATTCACCACAACACAGGAGAAACACGATGGCACGAGCACAAGGTGCGCGGGCGCAGATGGCGCTGGCGTTTGAGACGACCTATGGCACGGCTCCAGCCAGCGGCTACACGAAGATGCCTTTCGCGACGGCCTCGCTTGGCGCAGATCAGCCGTTGATTGCGTCGGACCTGCTGGGCTACGGGCGGGACCCGCTTGCGCCTGTGCAGGACGCCATCACGGCGGATGGGGATGTGTCGGTGCCGATCGACGTTGCGGCGTTCGGGATGTGGCTGAAGGCGGCGTTTGGGGATCCTGTCACCACGGGGGCCGGGCCCTATACGCATGTGTTTACCTCGGGGTCCTGGGACCTGCCGTCCTTTGCGGTCGAGCTCGGTCTGCCGGAGGTTCCGTCCTTCGCGATGTATCCGGGCTGCATGGTCGACCAGATCGGCTGGGCGATGGCGCGGTCGGGCCTGTTGCGGGCGTCGGTCAAGGTCATTGCGCAAGGCGAGGATCTTGCCACCACCACGGGGGCGGGCTCGCCTGCGGACGTGGCGCTGACGGAATTTACCAATTTCGTGGGCGAGTTGCTGCGCAATGGCTCGGCCATCGGCAACATCATCTCGGCTGATCTGTCCTATTCGAACAATCTGGACCGGGTCGAGACGATCCGGGCGGATGGCAAGATCGAGGGGGCTGATCCGTCGATGGCGGCGTTGACGGGCAAGGTCGACATTCGCTTTGGCGACACGACGCTTCTGTCGCAGGCGGTGGCAGGCACGTCCTGTGCTCTGTCGTTCGGCTATGAGCTGGCCTCTGGGGAAACGCTGACGGTCGATGTGCCGCGGGTGTTCTTCTCGCGGCCGCGTCGGGAGATCAATGGGCCGCAGGGCATTCAGGCCAGTTTCGATTGGCAGGCAGCGCAGCAGACCGACGGAAACCCGATGGTCACGGTGACGCTGGTCAATGATGTGGCGGCGTATTGATCATGATCAAACTCAATCTGTCGAATGAGGCACGCTGGGTCGACCTGGGGCACGGCGTGCGCCTGAAGGTGAAGCCGTTGACCACGGCGGTGATGATGGCGGCGCGGGAGCATCCGGAGGTCGTGGCGGCGGCGGTCGCGGGTAGCGCGAGCAATCCGCGATGTGTTTCCACCCGCCGATGACTTTGAGTTTTCGGTCGAGATCGATCCAACTATGGTGGATCGGGCCAAGATTGACGCTTTGGCGGCTGAAGGCATGACGCGCGCCTCAATCGGGATACAGGATTTCGACCCGGAAGTGCAGGCGGCCATCGGACGCCTCCAGCCTTACGAAGTCACCCGCGCCTGCGTTGACGATCTTCGCGCAGCAGGTGTCAGATCATTGAACACCGACCTCGTGTATGGCCTGCCGCACCAGACGAACGCACGGATTGAAGATACAATCGACAAGGTTCTGACCTTTGCGCCTGACCGCGTAGCCCTTTTTGGCTACGCACATGTGCCCTGGGTCTCAAAAAGACAAAAGCTGATTGATGAAGACGCGCTTCCCGATGATCTGGCGCGCTATGTGCTGGCCACTTTGGCGGCAGAGCGTTTCGTGGCGGCTGGCCTGACATCGATCGGGATTGACCATTTTGCCC
>CALEMZ010000005.1 GCA_937910975.1 uncultured Pseudorhodobacter sp.
TGGATCGCCGCCTCCAGGCGCAGGGTGGCACCCGGGGGCTGGCTAACGCTGATCTTGCGCGCCGACCGGCTTGGCGATGGCTTGGCGGGCTTGGGCGCAGGAATGGCGGCGGGAATGGGCTCAATTTCCATCCAGCCTTTCGCGGCGCGTGAGGGGCGGGCCGCGGGGCGCGTAGTGATCCGCGCGCGCAAGGGTGGGCGGGCCGCCTTGCGCTTGCTTACACCGTTCATTCTGCATTCGGGCGATAAGCATCCCGGCGACCACAACCACCATTCCCCACAAGCCGAGGTGGTGTTTCGCCACGGGGCGGGCCTGAGCGCATTGTTTGAATGAGCTTTTCGACGGCGCCTGAAAACTTGTCTCAGGATTTTAGATTAGCTTTAGGCAATGACTAGCCGAGGCCGTTCGGTTTTTGGTGACAAGACCCAGAAGTTGTGGTGCACTGGTGTTACGTAAACCGAATACAGGAGGATACGAATGACTATCGCTTCGCACCTGCAGGAACTTCGCCGCAAGCATAAAAACCTGTCATCCATGGTTGAAAAAGCTCAGCATAGTCCCGGGTCCGACCACCTCAAGGTTGCAGATCTCAAGAAACAGAAGCTAAGGCTGAAAGAAGAAATTACGCGCCTGGCCCAATAGGCGGGCGCCCGGCGCTAGCGCGAGCCGCCAGCGCCGCACCTGCCGCGATCAGAACAGTGGCCAAGACCAGGCTCAACGTCGGCTCGGCAATGCCCGCAGCGACAAGCACGAGCGTGGACAGCAACGGCGCAGCATAGGAGGCGACACCCAATAGTTGGATGTCGCCTTTTTTCATGCCGATATCCCAGGTAAAAAACGCCAGCCCGACCGGGCCAAGGCCAAGCGCCAGAACTGCGGCCCAGCCAAGCGTACCGCCAGGCCACTGGGTTTGCTCCAGCGCGAGATGCGCGATGAAAGAGAGCGCGGCGGTGGCGAGGCAATAAACCGTCACGCTTTCGCTTGGCACGGCCCCAAGACGGCGGGAGAGGACGGAATAGCTGGCCCAAGTCACTGCGCAGAGAAAGGCCAGAAACAGGGCCAGAGGGCGGGTGCCGCCTGTGCCGGAATTGGCGGTGACCACGATCAGCCCCGCGCCAGCCAACGCAATGAACGCCCCGATTACATGGCCTTTGCGCAGCCTTTCGCCCGGCAGGAGGCCTGACAGCAGGACGATGAACAGCGGCCAGAGATAGGCAATAAGCCCGGTGGCCGCACTCGGGCCAAGCCGGAAGGCGGTGAAATACAGGAAGTGATAGCCAAAAAGCCCTGCTGTGCCAAAAGCATAGACCTTCCATGACACGGATTTAAGCGAGGCGAGGCCTGGGCCATGCGCTGTCCATACCAGCCCGATGGCGCCACCGATGGCAAAGCATATCGCGCTGAGCTGGAAAGGCGGGACGGGCGCGGAGCCGATGGTGAGCAGCGCCAGAAGCGCCCACATCAGAACCGCGGTGAAGCCGATAAGGGTGGCGCGGTTGCGGGTCATTTGTGGGCCTTTGCGGCGTGGAAAGCTGGGTTTGAGTATTTATACAAAGATGACGCCGCAAGCAAAAAAGGGGCCAGCGTGGTGCCAGCCCCTTTTCCGTTAGGGTTGAAGCGGGTCAGACGAAGTACTGACCACCGTTGGCCGTGATCGTGGCACCAGTGATGAAGCCGGCATCGTCAGCGGCAAGGAAAACCACGCAGCGCGCGATTTCCTCTGGCTCGCCCAGACGACCCACCGGGATTTGCGGAATGATGCGCTCGTTCAGGACTTTTTCATCAATCGCGCGCACCATTTCGGTGCCGATGTAGCCGGGGCAGATGGCGTTGACGGTGATGCCCGCGCGCGCGCCTTCTTGGGCCAGCGCCTTGGTGAAGCCCAGATCGCCCGCTTTGGACGCGGAATAGTTAACCTGACCCGCCTGGCCTTTCTGGCCATTGATCGAGGAAATATTGATGACGCGACCGAACTTACGGTCCCGCATCCCGCCCCAGATCGGGTGGGTCATGTTGAACAGGCCCGACAGATTGGTGTCGATCACCTCTTTCCACTGCTGTGGCGTCATCTTGTGGAACATCGCATCGCGGGTGATGCCTGCATTGTTGACCAGCACGGCAACAGGGCCAAGATCCGCCTCAACCTCTGCGATGCCTTTCGCGCAGGCATCATAATCCGCGACCGACCATTTATAGGCCTTGATGCCCGTCTCGGCGGTGAATTTGGCGGCGGCTTCGTCATTGCCGGCATAGTTTGCGGCAACGGTATAGCCCGCGTTCTTCAGTGCAATTGAAATCGCTGCGCCAATACCGCGCGACCCCCCGGTGACAAGGGCGACTTTAGGCATAAGATATCCTCCACAAGATTTACCTGAAATACTGTTATCGAAAGGAGGGCGTGGGCGCAATATTGTTGCGCCCACATTTTTCAACCTTCGATATCAGGGGCGCTCAAGGCACATGGCCACGCCCATGCCGCCACCGATGCACAGCGTTGCAAGGCCCTTCTTGGCCCCGCGGCGCTTCATTTCAAACAGCAGCGTGTTCAGGATACGCGCGCCCGAAGCGCCGATCGGGTGGCCGATGGCGATTGCACCGCCATTGACGTTAACCACATCCGGGTTCCAGCCCATATCCTTGTTAACGGCGCAGGCTTGGGCGGCGAAAGCTTCGTTGGCTTCAACCAGATCAAGATCAGCAGCGTTCCAACCCGCCTTAGACAAGGCTTTGCGGCTGGCGTGGATCGGACCCACGCCCATGATCGCCGGATCCAGACCAGCGGTGGAATAGGAGGCGATACGGGCCAGCGGGGTCAGCCCGCGCTTGGCCGCTTCCGCCTCTGACATCAGCAGCACAGCAGCGGCGCCATCATTCAGGCCCGAGGCGTTTCCGGCAGTCACAGTGCCATCCTTGGTGAAGGCCGCGCGCAGTTTCTGCATCGATTCCAACGTGGCCCCGTGGCGAATGTATTCATCGGCATCGACATTGATATCCCCCTTGCGGGTCTTGATGGTGAAGGCCACTATCTCATCCGCGAACTTTCCAGCTTTCTGCGCAGCCTCGGCCTTATTCTGGCTTGCCAAAGCAAAGGCATCCTGCATCTCGCGGCTGATTTGCCATTTTTCGGCTACATTTTCAGCGGTTTGACCCATGTGATAGCCATTGAAGGCATCCCACAAGCCGTCGCGGATCATACAGTCAATGAACTTCACATCGCCCATTTTATGGCCAGCGCGCAGATGGGCCACGTGGGGCGACATCGACATGTTTTCCTGACCACCCGCGACCACAATCGCTGCATCGCCCAGTTGCACGTGCTGCGCACCCAAGGCCACCGCCCGTAAGCCCGAGCCGCAAACCTGATTGATCGACCACGCGCTGCTTTCTTGCGGCAGGCCGGCGTTGATATGGGCCTGACGTGCCGGGTTCTGGCCCTGACCTGCGGTCAGTACCTGGCCGAGAATGGTTTCTTCAACCTCAGCCTTTTCGATGCCTGCGCGCGCTACCACTTCGGAGATCACGGCGGCGCCCAATTCATGGGCAGGCGTGCTGGCAAAAGCACCGTTGAAACTGCCCACGGCAGTCCGTGCTGCTGAAACGATTACGACATTGGTCATGCTTGGTCTTCTCCCTGTGCCGGAATGGGCGAAGAACAATCTCGCCGCTCTGCAGCATGGCCTAAGCTGCAAGGGATAAAAAAGCAAGTTTTTCGCGGGTGCCTAACGCGGTAGAATTGACGCAGGGGAACGCTTTCAGCCATTTTTCGCTTTGCGGTCTTGCACCCAAGGCGGGCGGACGGTCGGCGCGCCGAAAAGATAACCTTGCATACAATCGATGCCTGCTGCCTGCAGCCACTGTGCATCTTCAAGCGTTTCCACGGATTCCGCGACCGTCAGCATATCAAAATGCTGACCAATCGACATCAGCGCACGGGTCAGCGCTTGATTATCAGGATCGCGGTGGATGTTGCGGATGAACTGGCCGTCGATCTTGATTATGTCAAAGAAAAAGTCCCGGAAATAGCGAAAGGCCGTTTGGCCTGCCCCGAAATCATCCAGCGTAAACGAGACTCCCTGCGCTTGCAGATCATCCATGAAGGCGATCACCAGTTCCGGCACCATCATGGCAGAGCTTTCGGTGATCTCCAATATCAAGCGTGCGCCAATAGTTTTATCCGCCGAAAGACCCTTTCGCAGGATCTTCATCCAACGCGGATATCCAACGGAACGGGCCGACATATTCACCGCCAGCCGCACTTGGGGAAAGCGTGTCAGCGTTGTCAGCCCGATATCGAGGGCAATACAGTCGATCTGTCGTCCCAATTCCTCCGTCTCAATCGCGCCAATGAAATCGCGCGCGGGGATCACCCGGCCCGACGGCTCGATCACCCGCATGAGTCCTTCATAAAAAGCTATGCGCGAAGGATCGGTCCCTACCACAACAGGCTGATAGGCCAGCCGCATCCGCTTTTCCTGAACCGCCTGGCGCACCATGGCCATGGTTTCGCTATCGCGGGCTGAAATCACCGCGGCAAGCGGGCTTTCATCACCCGGCTGCCGATCCATCCGAGATATCAGTGCCATGCGCCGCCATGCCCCCATGTCTGTTTCAGGAAACGTCCCCTAATCCGCGCGACCACAATGCGGGCATTAGCGTAAAGGGCTGGTAAAAATTTGCGCTTTGTTCCAATTTTATCCAGTTCTTATGTCTCAACCAGAAAGTTGCTTTATGTCGTCTGATCTCACGCACTGCACTTGGCCCGGCACCCAGCCTTTGTATATTGAGTATCACGATACCGAATGGGGCGTGCCGGAGTGGGATAGCCGCGCCCTGTGGGAAAAGCTGATCCTTGACGGGTTTCAAGCCGGGCTATCCTGGATCACGATTCTGAAAAAGCGCGACGCCTTTCGTGCGGCCTTTGAAGGGTTTCGCCCCGAGATCATCGCGAATTGGGGCGAGGCGGACGTGACGCGCCCTCTGGCCGATGCAGGCATCGTACGGCATCGCGGCAAGATCGAGGGCACCATCAAATCCGCCCGCGCCTATCTGAAGATTGAGGAGGGAACAGGGTTTTCCAACTGGCTCTGGGCCTATGTCGATGGCAAGCCGCTGCAAAACAACCTGCGCAGCATGGCAGAGGTTCCGGCTTTCACACCGCTCTCCACGCAAATCTCCAAAGATCTGAAAAAGGCGGGCTTCACCTTCTGCGGCCCCACCATCGTTTATGCTTTCATGCAGGCGACGGGCATGGTGAATGACCATATGATCGGCTGCCCCTGCCACGCGAAAGTGGCCGCCATGGCAACCCGCCCCTAAACCTGCCGGCTTCGTCTTTGCTAAAATACTCTCGCCGAAGGCATGATTTTTCGAAGAACGGTTGGGGCCTCAGGGCCTGAGCAATGCCCCCAGCACCGCGCGGGCCTCCGGGCTGTCCCATTCCGCATCCCCGGTCAGCCGCGCCACTTCGCGCCCTTCGGGGTCCAGCAGCAAGGTTACGGGCAGGCCAAAGATGGCCATCTGGCGGGCGAGGGTGGATTTCGGGTCCAGCAGCACGGGCAGGTTTTGAACGCCGATCTCATCAAAGAACCGCTTTATGGCCGGGAGCGGGTTACGCCCGGTGGCGATGGTCACCACAACCGGGCCTTCATCGCCTGACGAGGCGGCAAGCCGCGCTAAGCCCGGCATTTCCTTGCGGCAAGGCGCACACCATGTTGCCCAGAAATTCAGCACCACCCAGCGTCCGCGCCACTCATCCAGCCCGCGCTCTGCGCCCTCAAGGTCGGCCAGAAGCACCTCTGGTAATGGGGCAGGTGCTGCCAAAAACACCAGTTTGCGCATATCGCCTGCAACCACGGCCTGCGCCGCCGCCACATCGGCCTGAGCCGCATTTGCACCAAGCACCAAGCCCGTATAAAGGATGATCAGAAGTTTCCGCAGCATTTTCCCTCCAAAGGGCCGACCAATGACCAATTCTTCCAAACCTGACACCAAAGCCAACGCCATGTGGGGTGGCCGATTTGAAGGCGGCCCCGACGCTATCATGCAGGCAATCAACGCCTCCATCGGGTTTGACCGCCGCCTCGCCGCCCAAGATATCGCAGGCTCCCGTGCCCATGCCGCGATGCTCGCTGCACAAGGTATCCTTAGCCATAAGGATGTCGAGGCGATCCGGGAAGGGCTTCTCACGGTGTTGTCAGAAATTGAGGGCGGAAACTTCGTTTTCAAGGTCGAATTGGAAGACATCCACATGAATGTGGAGGCCCGGCTGAAAGAGATCATCGGCGAGCCTGCGGGGCGTTTGCACACAGGCCGCTCGCGCAATGACCAGGTGGCGGTGGATTTCCGGCTGTGGGTGCGCGACCAATGTGACGGCGCAATCACCGGGCTGGAGGCGCTGATGCGTGCGTATCTGGCGCAGGCAGAGGCCGGGGCCGATTGGGTGATGCCAGGCTTTACCCATCTGCAAACCGCGCAACCCGTGACATGGGGCCACCACATGCTGGCCTATGTCGAAATGTTTGCCCGTGACCGCAGCCGTTTCATTGATGCGCGGGCGCGGATGAATGAATGCCCGCTTGGTGCAGCGGCACTAGCAGGCACCTCTTTCCCGATTGATCGGAACGCCACGGCGGCGGCCTTGGGGTTTGACCGCCCCACCGCCAACAGCCTCGATTCGGTATCGGACCGCGATTTCGCGTTGGAATTCCTCTCAGCCGCCTCCATCACCGCGATGCACCTGAGCCGTTTTGCCGAGGAGTTGGTAATCTGGTCGTCGGCCCAGTTCCGCTTTGTGAAGCTGTCAGACAAATGGACGACCGGATCGTCGATCATGCCGCAAAAGAAAAACCCCGATGCGGCAGAGTTACTGCGGTCCAAACTCGGGCGAATTCTTGGGGCCACGGTGGCGCTGTTCACCATCATGAAGGGGCTGGCGCTGACCTATTCCAAGGATATGCAGGAAGATAAGGAACAAACCTTCGACGCCGCCGACAGCCTGATGCTGGGCCTTGCCGCGATGACCGGAATGGTCGGCGACATGACCGCGCTGCGCGACAACCTCAAGACCGCCGCCGCCTCCGGCTTTTCCACCGCAACCGACCTTGCCGATTGGCTGGTACGCGAACTTGGGATGCCTTTTCGCGACGCCCATCACGTAACCGGCACACTGGTGGCCATGGCCGAGAAAGCAGGCATCGACCTGCCGGATTTGACGCTTGAACAGATGAAATCAGTGCATGATGGCATACGCCGTGATATATTTGAGGTTCTGGGTGTGGAAAATTCGGTGCGCAGTCGTATCTCTTATGGCGGCACTGCGCCGGATCAGGTGCGCGCTCAGATCGCCCGTTGGAAAGAAATACTGTCATGAGAGCCTTGCCTATTCTCACCCCATTCCTGCCCGCCGCCCGCGCGATTCCCCCGAGCTGCGGAGAAACCCCGGTGGAGGTTTGATGCGCGTTGCCATCCTCCTTTCGGGATTGTTGCTTGCGAGCTGCTCCAGCCCCGGGCTTTATGCCGGGATCGGCATTGGCCCAAATGGCGTGAGCGTGGTCCCAGTGGCCACGGCACGGGTCGGCGGCGCGAGGGTTTCCATTCGTCCTTAACCCGATAAAGGTACATCATGCGTATTCTCTTTGGCTTTTTGCTCTTTGCCAGCCTTGCCGCCTGTGGCGCGGATGGCGAGCCCACGGCCCCCGGCTTTAGCGTTTCGGGAGAAGCGAAGGTCGGCGTGGTTTACGCTAAATGATTTCGCCATTGCGCATGGCCTATCTCGCGCTTGCGGTTTGGGGCGCGGTGCATCCAATGTATTGGTTCGTCACCCATATGCAGGAAACGGGCACAGGGCTGCGCGGGCTAGTGGACGCGTGGTATGTCAGTGCCGCCACCACCGGACTGACATGGGACCTGACAATCGCCGCTGCCGCTCTGACGCTGTGGATCTTTGCCGAAACCGCCGTGCGCAAGAACTGGTCGACGCTCATCGCCATTCCGGCCACCTTTTTCATTGGGCTTTCTTGCGGCTTGCCGTTGTATTTGTTCTTGCGTACCCGGCCGATCACCTGAGGTATTAACCCCTCGTTAAGAAACAGTTGCCCCGGTTTTGCCACAAACCCTCCCAATTTCGACTACATTTTCGCGCGATCACCCCAAAACGGAAACAACCCCGCGCGCAATGCAGGAGGCACACATGACACAGGCGCTGGCCATATCAGGGCAACCTGCACTGACGCAGCAAACGGCACCCGCTGCCAACCGCAACTCGCTGTTGCAGGTGGTGGCACGCAAATACAAGGTTAGCCCGTTCCGGCAATTCGCCGATATCCTGAAGCTGAAGAACGGCGCGAACGGCCTGAACCCGCGCGAATATTATGACTATGAAGTATACCGCCCCGATCTTTCGCCCGAAGAAAAGCACGCGTTTGTGGGGGAGCGTGGATCGTTCAAGCTGAACCTGTCACTCGCCCCACCGCATATGACCCAGATGCGGGGTTTCTTGTCGGACAAGGTAGCCTTCACGGCCCTGCTTTCGCAGTTTGGCCTGCGCACCACCACGACCCAAGCGGTCTTTTCAGACAATCGCAACTTTGGCACGCTGACCACCCTTCGCACAGCGGCAGAACTGCGCTCCTGGCTGGAAACCAAAGCGGTGTTTCCGCTGTTTGGGAAACTGATCAGCGGTACCCAGGCGGTAGGTTCTATCTCGATCACGCGCATTGCGCTGGGGCAGGCACATCTGGCCTCGGGCGCTATCGTACCGCTGGAGCAGTTGATCGCCGAGATCGTGGCCGAGAAGAACACAGGCTTCATCTTTCAAGATGTGGTCGAGCAGCACCCTACCATTTCCGCCCGCGCCAATACGCAATCTGTCAGCACCGTACGGGTGGTATCCGTTGTCGAAGATGGCGCTCCACGTGTACTTTATGTGCTGTGGAAACTGCCGGGCGACAAGGCAATGTCGGACAATTTCTGGCAAAAAGGCAGTATGATCGGCAATGTTGATACCGCCACAGGCAAAGTCTTGACCATGCGCAAAGGCTCCGGCCCCAATACCGAATGGCCCGTGAACCACCCCGTCACGGGCGCGGAATTGCTCGGCACCACCCTGCCGGAATGGCAATCGGTGGTCGAACTCGCGCTGGCCGCCCATGCGATCTTTCCGATCAACGGAATTTTGGGCTGGGATGTGGCTATTGGCCCGGATGGGGCGCGCATCATCGAATGCAATGAAAACCCGCATCATGGGCTTTACCAACTGGCCACCGCGCGTGGGGTGCTGAACGCGGAGTTCAAACCCGTGTTTGACAAGATCAAAGCCGCCAATGCCAAGTACATGTCGGCGTTATCGGTCAAGAACAAGGCCTATGTCTGGACCAAGGCACAATTCTGATCCGCGCTGAAACGTCCAAAGGCTCCGCGCCCGCTGCGGTGGCTTTTCCTTGGCCGCTCCTACGTGATAGACGCATCTTAAGCGGTTAGGCAAAGGGTGTCATATGGACCATTTTCTGTACAAGCACGGCAGTCTTTTTGCCGAGGACGTGGCGCTCGCCGATATAGCTGCACAAATTGGCACGCCGTTTTATTGTTACTCCACCGCCACACTGACCCGGCACTACCAGCTTTTCGTCGAAGCGCTGTCGCCGATGCCGCATCTGGTGTGCTTTGCCATCAAATCACTGTCCAACCTCGCCGTTCTGAAAACGCTGGGTGATCTGGGCGCGGGGATGGATGTGGTTTCTGCCGGTGAATATCTGCGCGCCAGGGCCGCGGGCGTACCGGGCGGGCGGATTGTGTTTTCCGGCGTGGGCAAAACACGCGAGGAAATGCGGCTGGCGCTGACCGGGGGCATCCGGCAATTCAACGTAGAATCAGAGCCTGAAATGCGGGCGCTGTCCGAAGTGGCGCACGGTTTGGGCCTGACGGCGCCGATCACCATCCGTGTGAACCCGGATGTCGATGCCAAAACGCATGAGAAAATCTCTACCGGGAAAAAGGGCGACAAGTTC
>CALEMZ010000006.1 GCA_937910975.1 uncultured Pseudorhodobacter sp.
AATCCGGGGTGGGGATGCGAAATCTATGTCATCTTTGACCTTGCCCGCTTGACGAGGCCAACGATTCCCCATAACAGACGCGGATGGAATTCGGCGCGCTGCGCATTTGCAGTGCCCTTAGATGTTGAAGTGATGCCCGTAGGGCGTTGAATACAAGGATCACGACTATGTCGCGCGTCTGCGAACTAAGCGGTAAAGGCCCAATGTCTGGCAACACTGTCAGCCACGCCAACAACAGAACCCGTCGGCGGTTTCTGCCAAACCTGAATGAAGTTACGTTGATCTCCGACGTACTCGGTCAGTCCTATCAGCTGCGCATTTCTGCCGCAGCGCTGCGCACGGTCGACCACCGTGGCGGGCTTGATGCCTTTTTGGCAAAAGCCAAGGACATCGAGCTTTCGCCCAAGGCGTTAAAGATCAAGAAGGAACTGGTGAAGGCACAGGCTGTCGCCTGATCCCTTTGCTTAACCTTTAGCAAGGCCCCGCGGTTGCGGGGCTTTTTGCATTTCCTCCAGACGCTTGGTGCGCGGTTTTGGCGCTTTCGCTATCTGTGACGCCGGTGTAAAATGACACCATGAACCGGATGCTTCGTGCCTTTGCGCTGACGATGCTTTGCTTCGCGCTGGTCGCGAGCAGTGTGACTATGGCTGTTGCGCGCAGCCATGCGGCGGCTTTGTCCGGCGGCGGCACAACAACCATGGTGATCTGCTCCGGTTACGGCGTGATGACCGTGACGCTGGATGCCGAGGGCAACCCGGCTGGTCCTATCCACCCCTGCCCGGAATGCCTTGCTGGCCTTGCGGCCTATCTGCCGCCAGCCATTACAGCATTGGTGCCTGTGGCACAGCCTGTCAGCTCCGTGGTCGGCTTTGTGGCTCTGCGTTTACCACCAGCTTTGGCTGTCTTGTCGCCGCGGGTGCGTGGGCCACCAGTGCCGGGCTGATTCGTTCCGTACCTGATCTGGAGCGGCGGTCGGAAAATCTGCACTGGCAGAGCTTCCGAACGCCAATACAGGCAAATCGAATCCCATGGCTTGAAACCACGAAACCGGATCAAATATTTCGGGTTTCGCCATTTGTACAATGAAAGACACGGCAATGACCTCCAAATCTCTGTTCGCGGCAGCTACGGCGGCCTTCCTGACGCTGGCCTCCGCCCCCTTGGCGCTGGCGGGTGATATCACCGTCACAGACGCATATCTGCGCGTCTCGGGTGCGATGGCCAAAACCGCCGCCGCCTTCATGACCATTGAAAACCAAGGCGCGGAAGATCGGTTGATCGGCGTGCAATCTGACCTGTCAAAACGGGTTGAGCTGCACACCCACAAGCAAAATTCCGATGGCGTGATGCAGATGCTTCATGTCGAAGAGGGCTTTGCCATTCCCGCAGGCGGCCATTACACCTTAGCACGAGGCGGGGACCATGTGATGTTTCTGGGCCTCAATTCCGTGCCGGTGCAGGGGGATGCCATCACGCTGGTGCTGACCTTTGAAAAGGCCGGTGAGGTGATGGTCGCGGTGACGGTCGATAACACTCGCGCGCCTGTAGCGGGCGGCATGGAGCACGGAACAATGGAGCATGGAACGATGAAGCAGGGCGAAGAGGGCAACAACTGACACCACAGCTCTGCCACGCTCATGAGCGGCCCCTTCGAGGGACGTTCATGAGCGGTTAGGTTGCCATGGCACGGCAAGTTTTCATAAGTTACCCATCGGAAACGCCATAAGGCGCTTTCGTCTGTGCTGCTCTTTGGGAAGAGCTTTCAAAGCCATCTCGCACAACAAACGCGAAGGCAGAAAGCGGATGCTTTGTTCAAACTTAAAACGCTTTATCCCGCGCAATAAACCTGTGCGGTGTCGCCAAAGTTCTTGTAGCGCGCCCAAAATTCGTTGTCGCGGTCACTCTTAGACATACGCACTTTTTGCGCCTGATCCGGGTCTTTGAAAAACGCGGCGGCCTTGCGCTGATCGCCGCCCCTCAGCGTCATATCTGCAACCTGCTGAATGCAGCCGCAAAGCGCGCGATTCGCCTGCTTGCGGTCGGATTTGATGCATGCATTTTCAATCGGCCCCGCCATTGCCGACAAGGGAAGTGCAAAGGCCAGCAAGCCGGCGGCAATCAGGATCTTGGTCATTTCTCTGCCTCATTGTGGCGCGGGGAATACCCTGCATCATCTGTTTAATTGCAGCGGATTATATCGATTCGAGCAAGTTTTTTCAATGAAATAAGGAGAAAGCGGCAGCTTGTCGCCCATTGTCTATGGCTGGGGGGGCTTTGCGCCTCCCCACTACATAGAGACGTTACTTCGACGTCAGCGCTTTTCCGGCGACGACTTTGGGCATCTTCCCGTTGCCTTGCTGGACCACATGGGTCAGTTCATGCGCGATGAGTTCGACCTTGCCGCCATCAGAGGATTTTCCGAAGTAGATATCCTGCCCGATGGTAAAGGCTTTTGCCCCCAATTCTTTGGCGATCTGGGCCGCATTTCCCCCGGTGTGGACCCGCACTTTATCAAGCTTGGCACCAAGGCTTTCCTCCAGCGCTTTCTTCAAGGGGCCGGGGAGTGGCTTGCCTTTGGTGCCTTCTGGCTCGGTAATGAGCTTCTTGACCTTGGCTTTCTTGCCTTTCAGCTTTTCCGCCGCTTCCTTTGCAATCTCTGCCGGGTCTGCCATTTGGAATTCCTTCGTCTAAGCAAAAGCCTGCGAAACAGCCGCAGATTTTCGGGGTTCTGGAAATGTGAAACAAGAAATCAAATTGAACTTGCCGCAACATAGCGCAGGCAGTGCATTTTTCAAAGCGACCGACTTGAAGGGTTTTACATTCATGTTGAAACAGAAAACCCCCGAAGGCTTGGCGAGTTCTGATGATTCTTGGATCAGATAAAGGTGAAAAACGCTCTATTGGGTACAAATATCCTGCAAGCTGACCCAATCGCCATCGGGCAGAAGCGCAGGTGGGACGACATTGCTGAAGGGATCGGCCTCGACTAAATTGAGCGTGGTTTCACCCGAAGGGTCGCGGGCATAAGCGTAAGGAGTGGTGGCCAGCCCTGCCACCTCGAACTGCGCAAGCAATATCGCATCTGATGGGGGCGGCGCAGGTGATGCGATGAAGCTTTCAGCATAGCCAGCAACAGCCTCTGCCGGCAGAGCCCCTGTGGCCAGCAACCGGAAGGTGGCAATAATGCCCGCGTGGCGCAACAGCGGCACCATCGGATCTGTCAGCTCTGCTGATTTGTGTGCGGCCAGCACAAAGCCCGCCGCTGTGTCTGGCCCGTCTTGTTCGGCCAGCAGGGCCTCAGGCAAAACGACCAACTGCCCAGGAAGGTTCTGCGCCACCGAAAGCCCGGTACGCAGCACGATGATTTCAACGCCGGACGTCTCGCCAAACAAGCGGTTCGATAGTTTTGTCAGCGCTGCCTGCCCGCTCTTCGCCGCACAGGGCTGCCCGGTAAGCCGTGTAAGATCGTTCAGCGCATTGCGCCCAATTTCCAGCCGCGTAGGGCTGGGCAGGAAGGAGGCGGTGTGCTGCACCAGCGCGTCGGGTAGCCAAAACACGCCAATCGCCACGACGGCCGACGCAACAACACCCAAGAGTGCATTGCGCAAACGGCCGGGGCGCGGACGTGCAGCGCGCAAGGCGGCGTGAACGGTTTCCAGCGCGGCGATCATATCGGTATCGCTTACTTCCAGCGTTTCGCCATCTAGGTTGCCGGGGCCATATAGGGCGGGCATCTCGCCGGGGTTTTGCCGTTTGATCGCGGGCAAGGACCAATGGGCCAGCGCCATCTCGTTCTTTGGGTCAGACAAGACAAGAGAGGTATCGCCAAGATTGGCAATAATTTCCCGCCTCTGGCCCTGCGCGTTTTCACGCCAGAGACCAGAGCATTCCAGCCTTTGGTATTTTTTCAGGGCCGTCATCGCCTGCTATGACCTTGCCTGCTGCCTTATTGATCCCGAGGATAGCCGAGCGCGCCGGATTGCACAATCTTACTGCGTTACCGTGGGCTTGTAGCAATACCTGAGGGGCGTCACTGTGTCTTGGCAAGGCTGCGCAACTCATATTTCTGGATTTTTCCGGTCGCGGTCTTGGGCAAGTCGCCAAAGATCACCCGTTTGGGGGTTTTGAACCCGGCAAGCCGGTCGCGGGCAAAGGCGATAAGTTCGGCCTCGCTCACCTCGGCACCCGGTTTCAACTCGACAAAGGCGCATGGCACCTCGCCCCACTTGTCATCCGGTTTGGCAACCACGGCGCAAAGAGACACCGCAGGGTGGTGCATCAGCGCGCCTTCCACCTCGACCGAGCTGACATTCTCACCACCCGAGATGATGATATCTTTGGCGCGGTCGGTGATCTTGATATAGCCGTCGGGATACTGAAAGGCGATGTCGCCGGAGTGGAACCAGCCATCCTTGAAGGCCTCGGCGGTGGCCGCGGGGTTTTTGTAATAGCCTTTCATGACCGTATTACCCCGGATCATGATCTCTCCCATCGTCTGGCCATCGCGTGGCACCGGGCGCATGGCCACGTCCATCACCACAACCTCCCCCGCCATAGGTTGCACCACACCCGTGCGCGCCTTGATCGCGGCGCGTTCGCCCTGAGGTAAGGCATCCCACTGCTCGTGCCACAGGCATTCGGTGATATGGCCATAGGTTTCCGTCAGCCCATAAACTTGCTTTACCTCAAAGCCCAAAGGCTCAATAGCGGCAAGGGTTGCAGGGGCCGGGGGCGCGCCTGCGGTGAAAACCTGTATAGTATGGTCAAAGGGGCGGCGTTGCTCTGCCGGCGCGTTGACCAGCGTGTTGAGCACGATCGGCGCGCCGCCAAAATGGCTGACGCCATAGTCGGCAATCGCCTCATAAATTGCTTTGGCCGTGACATCGCGGCAGCACACCAATGTGCCGCCCAGTACCGGCATCATCCATGTATGCCCCCAGCCATTGCAGTGAAACAGCGGCACGATGGTCAGGTAAACCGGGTGCATGGTTAGCCCCCAACTGACAACAGTGCCCATCGTCAACAGATATGCCCCGCGATGGTGGCACACTACGCCCTTGGGCCGCCCCGTAGTGCCGGAGGTGTAATTGAGCGCGATGCTCTCCCATTCATCTTGCGGCATCTGCCAGGGCGCCGCAGGATCACCTTGCGCCAACAGCGCCTCATATTCCAGATAGCGGCCTGTGGCACTTTGGCCTGCCTCACGGTCCACGACCTCAATGATCAAAGGCTTCGCGCCAGTTTGCAACGCCAGCGCCGCCTCAGCCAAGGGCAGCAGCGCCGTATCACACAGCACCACCTTGGCAACGCCGTGATCAAAGATATAGCCGACCGTATCGGCTTCAAGCCTTGTGTTGATGGTGTTGATTACCGCACCGCAGGCGGGCACACCGAAATGCGCCTCTGCCTGAGCGGGAATGTTTGGCAGCAAGGTGGCCACCACATCGCCCGGCGCAACCCCAAGGCCCGTCAAGCCTGAGGCAAGACGGCTGACGCGGGCGTGGTATTGGGCATAGCTGCGCCGGGTTTGCCCGTAGACCACAGCCAACCGATCCGGGAACACATCCGCCGCGCGCACCAAATGCGATAATGGCGTTAACGCCATATGATTGGCCGCACATCGTTCCAGCCCCGTTTCATCCGCCAACCAGCCCATAGCCCCTCCCTCAAAGAAATCTTGCGTCGTTCGCCCACCTCGGGTTTACCCCCTATCTGAAACAGATTGGGGGTAAACCGCCTCAGGTGTCGTTTTCCGCCATGCATGATGTGCGGATTTCGTCGAATCCGTAAAGAGAAATTAGAGGGTCAAACCCAATGAAAACGACACGTGATCCCGTAGTGCTCGCCGCCTGCCTTGTGCTGGGGTTTGCCACGGTCATCGGCTTTACCGATAATTTCGTCCGGGTGATCGCGGCCGAGGTGGGGTTATGGCAGTTTCACGTCACGCGGACCCTGATGATCGTGGCGATGCTGCTGCTGTTGGCCCGGCCCATGGGCCTGCGCATGCGGCCCAAAAGCCTGCGCGCTGTCGCCGCGCGCTCGGCGCTGCATGGCGTGGCGTTGATGATCTATTTCGGCGCGCTGGCCTTCTTGCCTGTGGCACTGGTCGCGGCGGGGCTGTTCACTGCACCGATCTTTGTGCTGCTGATCACACGCTTCGTCTATGGCCATTCCATCGGCATCGTACGCGTGCTGGCTGTCGCCTTGGGCTTTGTCGGGGTGGCAATGGTGCTGGGCCGCGAGGCGCTGGAGGGGGCCTCTCTGGCGGCCCTAATGCCTGTTGTGGCTGGGGCCTTCTATGCGATGGGCAATATTACCACCCGCGAATGGTGCGCACAAGAAACGACAGAGACCCTGACGCTTGGCTTTTTTGCAGGGATCGGGATGCTTGGCCTACTCGGCCTTATATTGCTTACCCTGTTCCCTATCGCTGTGGCCGATGGGGCCCAAGGCTTTGTCACGCGCGGCTGGGTCTGGCCTTCGGGCGCGTTCTATTGGTGGACCTTTGTGCAGGCCGCAGGCTCGTTGATCGCGGTGGCCATGCTGATGCGCGCCTATCAGATTGCCGAGGCGAGCCGGGTTGCGGTGTTTGAATATCTGAACCTGCCGCTTGCCGCCTTCTGGGGCTGGTTGCTGTGGCAAGAGCAACTGACGGGCCATGCCATGCTGGGCATGGTGCTGATCACCATCGCGGGCGCGATGATCGCCCTTCGAAGGGCTCAACTGCCCGAGGTATCGCCCACTGCCTGACGCCAGTGGCGACGGCACAGCGAGACATAGCTTTCATTCCCGCCGATCTGCACCTGATCGCCTTCGCGCATGACCTGCCCGTCGGGGCCTTTGCGCACCACCATCGAGGCCTTTTTGCCGCAATGGCAAATCGTCCGCACCTCGCGCATTTCATCGGCCCAGGCCAGCAAGGCGGCAGAGCCGGGAAAAAGGTGGCCCTGAAAATCCACCCGCAGCCCGTAGCACATGATCGGCACACCCAGATCATCCACCGCGCGGGCCAATTGCCAGACCTGTGCCTCGGTCAGAAACTGCGCCTCATCAATGAAAATGCAGGCAATCGGGCCCGCAGCAAGCTGCGCCTCAATCTTGGCAAACATATCCTCGCCGGGGGCAAAAGTATCGGCATCCTCACCGATTCCGATGCGGCTGGCGATGCGCGCCTGCCCGGCGCGATTGTCAAACTGGGCGGTAATCAGATACGTCGCCATCCCGCCTTCGCGATAGTTATGCGAGGCTTGCAAAAGCGAGGTCGATTTGCCCGCGTTCATGGTTGAGTAATGAAAGTAAAGCTTTGCCATAGGTGCTTGTTAGCCTTGCAAAGCCCTGCCTCGCAAGAGGGGGTAGATGAAAAAACGGATGGCTAGCCGCGACGGCGGCTTTACCGCAAAAAGGTTCGGGCAAACGGGACCAGCGCAACCGCTTGAAAAAAGGGGCTGGGAAGGCCTTTACCAGCCAAATCCACAGCCCCTCAGCACCTTTAACAACACATTACTGGCTCACCGCATCGCGACGAACGTAAAGCTCGCCGTCCTCTTTCCAGATAAAGATACGGCGAGCCCTACGCATACCAATGCTGGGGACATTGGCTACTCGCTACCATTCCAACACTTACTGGAACTGAAATCATGGATGACAAATTCTGACGGACAGCTTAATGGGAAAAGGTATGATGATTTCCCCCAGACGATCTGGGACAAGGGTGAAAGCGCAACAAATGAAGCATAACGGATACCTGAAAAAGCACACCGAAGCCTTAGTCAAGGATGTGGGGATCGAGGCGGCTTGCGCATTGTCGGGCAAATCCAAGGCAACCATCGGGCGCTACTATTCCGATGCGGATGAGCACGCGGATAGGTTCATGCCGATTGATGTGGTGACAGCACTTGAGGCGGCTTCCAGTTTCCCTCATGTTACCAGTGCCTTGGCGGATTTACGCGGGATCACACTGGCCTATGACGGCACGCGTCGCAATGCGACGTCACAAGGGATCAATTCGGATGTTGTAGCCTTGTCGCAGCGGTTTGCGATGCTGATGGGCGAGTATAATATCGCCATCTCGGACGGTAAAATCTCGATCAATGAGGCCAAGCGGTTGCTGCGCGAGACACTGTCCATTCAACAGGTTTTGCTGGAAATGAAGCTGAACCTTGAAGACGAAGCAAGCTGAGCGCGGCAGGGCTTTGCCCCGCCGCCTCTGATTTTTCCTGCGTTAGGCTACGTTTGTGCGCCCCTGCGGCCGCGCGCCGCGCTTGTGGCTGGCCATTTTTGGTGCGCCAAGACCGCCCTCAACGCCGCGCATCGGTTTGCCCTGCGGCTTACCCTGCGGTTTGCCCTGAGGCTTGCGGCCCTGCGGTTTTCCATGTCCGACGCCCGCCTTTTGCGGGCGCTGACCGCGCTGCGGTGGCTTTGGTGCGGCCTTGATATCGGCAAGGCCCCAAGGCGCGCCGCCGATGATCGGAAGCGTCGTTTTCAAAAGCTTTTCAATGTCTTTCAGCTCGCCCATCTCTGCCGGAGCACAGAAGGCAACAGCCCGGCCATCGGCCCCTGCACGAGCGGTGCGGCCAATGCGGTGAACATAGTTTTCCGGCACATTCGGCAAGTCGTAGTTATAGACATGGCGCACGCCGGGAATATCGATCCCGCGGGCTGCAACATCGGTGGCAACCAGCACATCCAGTTCACCATTGCGGAACTCGGTCAGCGTACGGTCGCGCTGGTTTTGGCTTTTGTTGCCGTGGATGGAGCCTGCTTTGAAGCCCCATGACACCAGCAATTTCATCAGCTTTTCAGAGCCATGCTTAGTGCGGCCAAAGACCAGTGCCTGCTCACCCACATGATCCTTGAGGTAGGTTTCCAGCAACCGGGCCTTATCGCCCTGCGGCGTATAATGAACGGATTGCACAATCTTTTCAATAGGTTTGCCCGGAGGGGCCACCTGCACCTTGACCGGATCGCGCAGGTAGGTACCCGCCAGATCTTCGATCAGTTTCGGCATGGTGGCTGAAAACAGCATGGTCTGGCGCTTGAGCGGAATATACTGCGCGATTTTGCGCAGTGCATGAATAAAGCCCATGTCGAGCATCTGGTCGGCCTCGTCCAGCACCAGATAGCCGCAGGCCTCCAGTGTCAGGGCTTTGCGGTCCAACAGGTCAATCAGGCGGCCGGGGGTGGCGACCAGCACATCAGCGCCCCTTGCCAGCTTTTCCGACTGCCGGAAAATCGAGGCGCCACCGGTGATCATGACCACCTTAACGGGGGTGCCTTTGGTGTAGTTCGTAAGGTTATCAGAGATTTGCGCAACCAATTCGCGTGTCGGCGCAAGGATGAGCGAGCGCACGGTGCGCGGTGCAGGCGGGTGGCCAATATCAAGCAAACGGTGCAGCAAAGGCAGGCCAAAGGCCGCCGTCTTGCCGGTGCCGGTCTGGGCGAGACCCATGATGTCGCGGCCCTTCATAATATAGGGAATGGCCTGAACCTGAATCGGTGTGGGCGTAACATAGCCAGCTTTATCCAAGCCAACCATAAGCTTGGGCGATAGCCCCAAGTCTGCAAAAGTTGTCATAATAATGTCTTTCCGGCCCGCGCGGTCGCGAACCAAGCACCACCCAGGGGCGGCAATGAGGGAGCGGCGCGCGCCTCGAATGCCTGCCCTTGCAAACACCCCGTCGGCACCGCGGAACCCCTGCGTGCGGTGGGAACCAGTATCCGGGCCGTTCACATGCTCACGCGGCACGGGCACTCGGATGGCTGGCAGATGGGGCTTTTCGGACCATATGTCAAGCGTAGCGTTTGTATAACTGCGCCGATCTTCCACAATTTCAAGCAATTTTGTACAGGTTATTGGCAAAGAAGATGCCAATGGACCTACGCTGGATGAAACTGTGCTGCGGTTCTTCTAATCCATGGGAGAAGGGCATTTGCCGCGGATGAAAGCGGATCGCCTGGTTTGTCGAAACGGATATCAATCAAAACGAAATCCGGATCCCCCC
>CALEMZ010000007.1 GCA_937910975.1 uncultured Pseudorhodobacter sp.
AAGTGCTGTATGAGGCGCGGCTCAATGCGCTGTCGGCGGACCGTGATCTGCGCGCTGAAGAGGCCGTCAGGGCGCAGGAGCGCTTCAACCTCGCGCTGAAGGAAGTCAGCGATATGCAAGCGCGCTTGCTGACCTCAGAGGATGGGCGTCGCGAGATGGAAACCGGGGTGGAGGTGATCCAGAACACGCTGCGCCGTACCATCAAGGAACGGGATGAGGCACGGGACGCGAAAGATTTGCTGACAGCATCCTTACAAGAACAATCCGGATCAGGTCGCACCGGCGAGGGCCGCACCCGCGATGCCAATGCGACCGTGGAAGTACTGGCCGAGGCGCTGGCAGGCACTGCCGAACAGCGTGACAGCATGGCGATGGTTGCCATGGCAGCCAAAGAAGAAACCAACCTTATCGCAGCGCAAAAGCGCGCGCTTGAGACCAAGAATGATGTGATCTTTGCCAAGCTTGAAGAGGCCGTCACCATTTCAATGGAGCCGCTGGACAAGATGTTCCGCTCGGCGGGCATGTCACCCGATGATCTGCTGCGTTCGGTGCGGCGCGGCTATTCCGGGCAAGGCGGGCCGCTGACCCCCTTCTCACTCTCCACCAAGGGAGAGACGCTGAGCAACGACGAAATTAGAGCAAATGCGATTTTGCAGGGCTTGGACCGGATGAACATGTATCGTCTGGCCGCCACAAAATCGCCCTTCGCAATGCCAGTCAAATCCGCCTTTCGCTTCACTTCCGGCTTTGGCTATCGCCGCGACCCCAAGGGCGCAGGCACAAGAATGCACAATGGTACCGATTTTGCCGCAAGCCACGGCACAGCGATCTATTCCACAGCGGATGGTATTGTGACCCATGCAGGGTGGAATGCAGGCTACGGTCGCCAAGTCAAGATTCAGCACGAGTTTGTAATCGAGACTAGTTATTCCCATATGTCAAATATCCGTGTGAACGTCGGACAAAGGGTATCGCGCGGCGGACGTATCGGTGATATGGGCAGTTCAGGCCGGTCTACCGGCACTCATCTTCACTACGAGGTTCGGATCGGGGGCAAACCTGTTAACCCGATGACCTTTATCAAGGCAGCGACAGATGTTTTCTAAAAGCAAAATCAACGAACCCGGCCCGAAGGTCGAGACCGACAAAACCACTCCGCCTGCATCTCCCGCGCGCGGCGCGATGGAGTTCAGCTCTTCGGCACCCAAGACCAAGCCTGCAGCCTCGGTGCTGTCTTCGGATCTGACGATCACGGGGAACCTGCGCACGACGGGCGATATTCAGGTGGAAGGCACGGTTGAGGGCGATATTCGCGCCCATCTGCTGACCGTCGGTGAAACCGCAACCATTCGCGGTGAGATCGTCGCCGATGATATCGTGGTCAATGGCCGCGTGATTGGCCGTGTACGCGGGTTGAAGGTGCGTCTCACCTCTACCGCGCGTGTTGAGGGCGATATCATCCACAAGACCATCGCGATCGAATCGGGTGCGCATTTTGAGGGCTCAGTACAGCGTCAGGATGACCCATTGGCCGCAGGCCGCACGGCGGCGGGCCAGCCCACCACCGCGGCCCCGTCTGCATCATCGGCACCCGCCCCGCTACCAAGCTTTATCTCGTCGCAAAAACCTGCTGCAGACAAAGAATAAATCCGGTTCAGGGTGTATTTTCTTCAGGGCGTCCCTTTGGGGACGCCCTTTGCATTTCCGCTGCAATCAACCCAGCGCGCGGCGATAGAGGTGCCACGTCGCATGACCAAGCACCGGCAACACGATAAAAAGCCCAAAAAAGCCAATCGCCATACCGACAAATATCATGGTCGAAATCAATACCCCCCAGATCAGCATGATCGCGGGATTGGTCAGCACCACTGAAACGGAGGTGATCATCGCGGTTACAAAATCAAGTTCCCGATCCAGCAGCAACGGCAGACTGACCACGGTGAGGGAAAATAAAACCCCTGCGAACACAGCACCTACAATTGAGCCTACTGCTAGCATCATTAACCCATTCGCGGTCAGGAACACGTCAAAGGAACTGCTAATATTGGTCATCGCCTGCAGACCCAGAAACAATGCGAAGATCATATGGGCCAAGAAATTCCAGAACAAAAAGAATACCACTATCACAGCGGCAATCGACGGGATTTGCCGGTCCTTCTGGCGCAGGATCACGCCGAGGATTGCACCCCAGCTTAGCGGCTCGCCTGCCTCCAGACGGCGACTGACTTCATACAGGCCGCAGGCAATGAAGGGGCCAAGGATAGGAAACCCAGCGGCGGCGGGCACGGTCCACCACAATTGGCCGGTGACTGTTAATGCATAAAGGATAAGCCAGCCGCATACGACATAGACGGAGGCAAAGAACAGGCCAAAAACGGGCGCTGTGCGAAAATCGCGCCACCCCGCCACAAGAGCCGCCCGCAGGTCATCCACCTCAAGAATAAGGACTTCGGGCTTGGCGGCAGCAGCTTGGGCGGCATGGTGGGACATTGGCAATCACTCCTTTTCGGCAAAGCCTAACCGGAGGGATGTGCTGTCTCAAAGATATAAATGCAATGTAAGGTTTTGGCGCGTAGCTATTCGTTTGAATTGGCCTCAGCGCGGGATTTTCCGGCCACATCCATCGCTAAAGTCGCGGCCATGAACTTGTCGAGATCGCCATCCAGCACGCCTTGCGTGTCGGAGGTTTCAACCCCTGTGCGCAGATCTTTGACCATCTGATAGGGCTGCAAGACATAAGAGCGGATCTGGTTACCCCAGCCCGCGTCGCCTTTGCTTTCATGGGCCGCGTTAATGGCGGCATTGCGCTTGTCCAGCTCCATTTGATAAAGCCGCGAGCGCAGCGCATTCATCGCGACTTCGCGGTTCTGGTGCTGTGATTTCATTGAGGAGGTCACAACAATATTGGTGGGCAAGTGGGTGATCCGCACCGCCGAGTCGGTGGTGTTGACGTGCTGCCCGCCAGCGCCCGAGGAGCGGTAGGTATCAATCCGAATGTCTTTGTCGGGGATGTCGATCTCGATATTGTCATCGACCACAGGATAGACCCAGACCGAAGAGAAAGAGGTGTGACGCCGCGCCGCGCTGTCATAGGGGCTGATGCGCACAAGGCGATGCACCCCGGATTCCGACTTCAGCCAGCCATAGGCGTTGAGGCCCGAAATCTTGTAGGCGGCGGATTTGATGCCCGCCTCTTCGCCATCCGACATGGACTGCAATTCAACCTTGTAGCCCTTTTTTTCCGCCCAACGCACATACATGCGCGCCAGCATCGAGGCCCAGTCACAGCTTTCCGTGCCCCCGGCCCCGGCATTGACCTCCAAAAAGGTATCATTGCTATCGGCCTCACCGTTCAAAAGCGCTTCCAGCTCTTTGCCACGCGCCAGCTCCAAAAGCTCACGCAAGCTGTTCTCAGCTTCGGTGACGATCTCAGCGTCATCCTCGGCCTCGCCCATCTCGATCAGTTCCACATTGTCACGCAGGCCCGTGTCGATCAGTTCATAGGTGGAAAGCTGATCCATTACGGCTTGGCGTTCGCGCATCAGCTTTTGCGCCTTGGCCGGGTCATTCCACAGATCGGGATTTTCGATCATGGCGTTGAATTCCTCAAGCCGATGCGGCGCAGTCTCCATATCCATGCGCTGCGCCAGAAGCGAAAGCGATTTGCGGATGGTTTCCACATTGGACTGGGTTTCAGCGCGCATTTGGGTATTTCCTTGAGGTCTTCGTCAGGGCTGCGTGATAGCCGTTCGGGGGGTTGCGGGCAAGGGCATGCGCATCAATCCCGCGCGGGCTGCTCGTCGCGCGCATAGCGAGGGGCGCCTGCAATGGAGCGACGCGCGGCGGGTCAGTAAAGCCCGCCGGAGCTCAAGGTGCCAAAATCAGCCTTTTTCGGAAGAGCCTTGGTTTTGCCACTGGCCGTGGTCACAGTACTTGTCTCCAGACCGCTCTCACTTTCGCCATAGGCAAAGAGCGGCAAGTTTGCGCCCATACCAAAACCACCGTCTACAAACATGCCGAGGCTGGTGATAGGGTCATCGCCCTCACGGAAGTATTCGGACACGACATTGGGGCCAGAGGCATCATCGGGAAGCAGCGCACCGGTAAAGCGGTCAATCTTCTTGAAGAAACCGCCGGGGGGCACGCGGAACTTGGTGCCACCGTATTTTGCTATCGCCTTTTCCATGAACCGTTGAAACACGGGGCCACAGGTGGTGCCGCCATAGGCGCGCCCCAAGCTGCGCGGATTGTCGTAACCAATGTAGCAGCCCGCAACGATATTGGAGGAAAAGCCAATGAACCACACATCTTTGGCGTCATTGGTGGTGCCGGTCTTGCCCGCAATTGGCACCGGCAGCCTAATGCCCGTGGCGGTGCCGCGCAGGATCACACCTTCCATCATCGACGTGAGCTGATAGGCGGTGATCGCATCCATCACCCGCTCACGGCTCGAAGTAATTCTGGGCAGTTCTTTGGGGTCGAGTGCCGCCAATTGGCAATCATCGCATTTGCGTTGGTCATGGCGGTAGATGGTATTACCATAGCGGTCCTGCACCCGGTCCACCAAAGTTGGCTCTACCCGCTCACCACCATTGGCGAACATGGCATAGGCTGCGACCATCTTGAACAAAGTGGTTTCCTCGGCGCCAAGCGAGTTGGCCAAAAATTGGCCCATCCTGTCATAGACGCCAAACCGTTCAGCATAGCTCGCCACGACATCCATCCCGATCTCTTCGGCCAGACGAACAGTCATCAAGTTACGAGATTGCTCAATCCCGGTGCGCACTGGCGTCGGCCCATAAAACTTATTGGAAGAGTTGCGCGGACGCCAAATCCCCTGCGGTGTGTCAATCTCGATAGGAGCGTCAATGATGATGGTGGCCGGGGTAAAGCCACTATCCAAAGCCGCCGCATAAACGAAGGGCTTGAAACTGGAGCCGGGCTGGCGCTGCGCTTGTGTGGCACGGTTGAAGACCGAATGCTGATAGGAAAAGCCGCCCTGCATCGCCAAGACGCGGCCTGAATCCACGTCCATCGCCATAAAAGCACCCTGCACTTCCGGCACCTGACGCAAGGTCCAACGGACAAAGCTGCCGTCGCTGTCCTTGGTCATGGCGCGGACCAGCACCACATCGCCGACCGATACCAGATCACTCGCGACCGTGGCTTTTTTCCCTAACCGACCATCCGCTTGCCGTTTGCGCGCCCAAGTCACATCTTCTGGCGGAATGAAGTGACCATCTTGATCCTCCGCCACGCCTTCAATGCCAATCCGGGCCGCTTTCGCGCCCAGTTCAAGCACAACAGCAGGCTTCCAGCCATCTACATCACGCGCCACGTCCACAGCGGCCAGCGCTGCGCGCCAGCTTTCTTCCGAGGCCAGTTGAGTGGGTTCGATCACCCGAAGGGTCCCCCGCCAAATGCCCTGAGCGCGGTCAAACGTTTCCAGCCCTTCTTGCAATGCTTTGGCAGCTTCTTTCTGGAGCTCTTGATCCACGGTCGCCCGGATGGTCAGGCCACCGCCAAAAAACTCTTCCTCGCCAAAAGTGCCGGAAAGCTGGCGACGGATTTCGTCGGTGAAATAATCACGCGGCGGCAGAGCATCGCGAAACGCTGGAAAGTCGCCGTTTTGCACTGAATGCAGTGGCAATTCCTTCTCGGAAAGATAGGTAGCCTCGTCGATATAGCCGTTCTGCCACATCTCGCGCAGCACATAGTTGCGTCGCTCCGTCACCCGCTTTTTCGCGGTTACGGGGTGGTAATTACTGGGGGCTTGCGGCATTGCGGCCAGCATTGCGGCCTCATGCGGGGCCAATTGGCCAAGGGTCTTGTTAAAATAGGTCTGCGCAGCGGCGGCCACACCATAGGAATTCTGCCCAAGGAAGATTTCGTTGAGGTAAAGCTCAAGTATCCTTTCCTTATTCAGCGTTTCTTCAATGCGGGTGGCAAGAATGATTTCCTTGATCTTGCGCTCAGCCTTGCGCTCTCCGCCCAGCAAAAAGTTCTTCATCACCTGTTGGGTAATGGTCGAGGCGCCGCGCACGGTTTGGCCACGCGTTCTGATCGCCTCAATCGCCGCCGCCGCAATGCCGCGCGCGTCATAGCCGTGGTGGGTATAGAAATTTTTGTCTTCGGCGCTGATGAAGGCGTATTTGATCAGGTCTGGAATTTCGTCGCTGGCGGCAAAAATTCGGCGTTCCTTGGCGAACTCATCCATCATCCGCCCCTCGCCCGAATAAATCCGGCTAATCATGGGCGGGGCGTATTGCGCGAGGCTTTCATGGCTCGGCAAGTCCCGGCTATACATGTAGAAAATCGCGCCTATCGAGAGGGCCACGAAAAACGCGCCCATCGTCACCATGGTGAAAATGCCGCCCAAGAATGAACCGATAAACCTGACCACCGCAAAAACCCCAATATCCCTCACCTGCCCTATATATAGCATTGTGGGCTTGGTCAAAAGGTTCGCCCCATCATCAAGGCGTGATCTCGCCAAAAATCAGAGCATTTGCCGCGATAGTGGACCCGCTTGTCAGGGTTTGGCGACCCCAGCCCGTGCGGCCTCATGATCGGCCCATACCC
>CALEMZ010000008.1 GCA_937910975.1 uncultured Pseudorhodobacter sp.
TTCCATTGACGAAAACATCATGCTTTCAACGCCTTCTTCATTCGCATTCCGACTGGTGACAACCTCCAGATAGGCGGTTGCATGGCCGCGCACCTGTTCGATCATCGCGGCATCCACCAGCACCGGATTTGTATAGGGATCAATCGCTCTGCCCGCTGGCGGGGGTACATGCTCGGCCATCCACAGCAGCAGTGTGCGCCCCTTGATGCTTTTCAGCAATTGCTGCATCCGCTGCACCCAAGTGGCCTGCAGCTCAACCGCCACGCCAGAAAAACGCTCCGGCGAGGTTTGGAACAAGGATTGCAACATATGACGTGTGAAGTGAAAATCGGTGAAATCCACATCTCGATATATCGTTTGCAGCCAAGAACTTGCGTGCAAGAACCGATCATTACGGCGTGGATGAACCACGTAGTAACGGTTGCTTAGATTTTGTGCCCCTATAATCTGCACAATTGTCAATTCCGCCAGTGATGCAATTTCCAAGATTTCCGGGTCATTCAAAAACACATCAGGCCCAGCATTCATGTAGCCGAGGTTCACAACCGTTCGATCCGTCATCCGCGCCAGCAAAGCCGGGAACGGCTCAGGGACGAACTTCCCGTAAGTTTCCGTCCCACCGATTGCCACGCAATACGGTCGGCTCAAGCTACGCTTTGGCCCTCGGAACACAAGCTTTGACGTGCCATAATGGCATGGAAAATAGTCGAGCGAAAAATCGCTCGGATATGCAAAGGCCATAACACCCACCCAAATTTCATACACCCAAGAAGAAGCTTGGCCGAAACTCCTTTAGATTTGGCTAAATCCTGAATTTGCTATGAATTCTTGCTATATCGTTGAAATCATCAGATTGGCCTGCGCGGTCTTGCACCCGCCCCCAGCACAGGCATATGGTTTGCGCGAAGATGTTGCAGGAGAGCGCGGGCATGGAAATCAATTCGGTAGGAATCGTTGGCGCGGGCCAAATGGGGAGTGGCATCGCCCATGTCTTCGCGCTTGCCGGATATGACGTAACCCTGACGGACATCAACCAGGAAAGCCTGACGAAGGCCGTGGCCCTGATTGACCGGAACATCGAACGTCAGGTCAGCCGCGGGAAAACCACGCCCGAAGCAAAGGCCAAAGCGATGGCTTGCATCAAAACCACGCTTAATATCGCTGACATCGGGCCGTCTGACCTGATTATCGAGGCGGCGACCGAACGGGAAACCGTGAAACAGGCGATTTTCGATGACCTATTACCCCATCTCAAACCGCACACGATCCTGACCTCCAACACCTCATCCATCTCGATCACACGACTGGCCAGCCGGACCGATCGGCCGGAAAAATTTATGGGGTTCCACTTCATGAACCCGGTTCCGGTGATGCAGTTGGTTGAATTGATCCGCGGCATCGCGACCGACCGTGCAACATATGAAACACTGTTGGCCGTGGTTGAGCGCTTGGGCAAGACCGCCGCTTCGGCTGAGGATTTTCCAGCCTTCATCGTGAACCGCATCCTGATGCCGATGATCAACGAGGCGGTCTATACGCTTTATGAAGGCGTGGGATCGGTCAAATCCATCGACGAATCGCTTAAGTTAGGGGCCAACCACCCGATGGGGCCGTTGGAGCTGGCGGATTTCATCGGGCTTGATACCTGTCTTGCGATCATGAACGTGCTGCATGACGGGCTGGCAGACACGAAATACCGCCCCTGCCCTTTGCTGACAAAATACGTCGAGGCTGGCTGGCTCGGCCGCAAGACCCAGCGCGGTTTTTACGATTACCGCGGTGACGTGCCCGTTCCAACGCGGTAAGGCGCTTTAGGACGAAATCCTGATTTCTAGAAGCCTTCACCGAAAAAGCCTTGCACCAGGCGGTCCAATGCCTCCATCAGCGCCTCTGCCTCTGGGCCGGAGGTTTTGACCAGAATGGAGGTGCCACGCGAGGCACCAAGCATCAAAAGCCCCATAATGCTGTCGCCCGAAACGCTCATCCCGTCTTTGCTCACCTCCGCGGAGGCATCAAAGTTCTCAACAACTTCGACAAACTTGGCTGAAGCACGGGCGTGGAGACCTTTTTCGTTGACGATTTTCAACTGGCGTTCGGTCACAAAATGCTTCCTTCGGTGCCCAAATCAAGGCTGTTAATGTATTTCCGACCTGCATCCAAGGCCAAAGCCACTGCATCCGGCAGGGCCATATCCCGTGATTTCGTCAATTTTATCAACATAGGCAGGTTCGCCCCATAAATGATGCGCCGATCCCGCTCGCAACAAGCGAGCAGTGAAAGATTGGAAGGCGTACCGCCGAACATATCGGTCACCACTACAACGCCGTCTCCGTCATTGACGGAATCAGCGGCGGTGCAAATTTCTCTTTGCTTCACACCACGGTCGTGATCGTCCTCGATCGCCACGGCGATCATGTTTGTTTGCTTGCCCACAACGTGCTCAACTGCGGAAAGATATTCGCGTGCAAGCCCGCCATGGGCCACAATAACAATGCCGATCACTCTTTGATCACCCTGTCCCCACCTCGGGCAACACCGTTGCCCTGCGTTCAAGCTCCCTATGTCGTTTTGCCACTGGCCAGCCTGCCTCCGCAAGCCTCATAGCCAGAATTTCCGTAACGGCAACCGATCTGTGTTGCCCTCCGGTGCATCCGAACCCTATTGCAAGATGCGCTTTGCCCTCATCCAACTGGGCGGGCAAAAGGAAAAGCACCAGATCACTGACCTTCGCCATGAAATCCGCGAACCGTTGGTCGGCAGCTATGTAATCCACCACCTCCTGGTCGCGCCCATCCAATTCACGCAACGCCGGTGCCCAATGCGGGTTGCGCAGGAACCGGCAGTCAAACACCATATCAACCCCGCGCGGAATGCCCCTTTTGTAGGAAAAAGACTGCAATGATACCGCCAGCCCCGGCACCTCATGAGAGCCAAACCAGCGCACAATCTCCCCCCGTAGATCCTGCGGTGACATATCTGTCGTCTCAATCAAATGATCGGCCCGCATACGGATGGGTGTCAGCAATTCCGCTTCTCGCGAAATGCCGATCAGCGGCGTTCCATCAGGCGCGAGCGGGTGGCGACGGCGGGTTTGGGCATAGCGGCGGATCAACTCACCCTGTGCGCAATCCAGATAGATCACGTTTAGGGCAACACGCGGATTGCGTGTCAACTCGTCGATCAGCTCGACCAAGGCAGTGGTGTTGAAATCGCGGTTGCGCGCATCCAAACCCAGCGCAATCGGTCGCTCAAGGCTTTCACCATCAATCAGACGCGGAACCAAGCTTAGCGGGAGATTGTCGATGACCTCATAGCCCATGTCCTCAAATGCATGGATGGCAGTACTGCGGCCAGCACCGGAAGGCCCCGTGACCAGCACGATGCGATGTTCCGATATCGGTGTTGTGTTCGTCATCCTAGCCCGTCAGTCTATCCGGCCCGCACGGATATATTGCAGTATCCCAAAAGGAAAGTGGCGGGATGTTGCCCCGAATACAAGGTCAATCGATATGCCCAGAAGGTCACGGTTGCGTTTGGGGGGCAATCGCTCTGTCTCAATCATGTCAAGATCAACTATAAGGCGAACTGGGACAACCTCCAGCGCCTCTGCGTGTAAAATGCCAATGCCGCGGGCCTCAATCATACCCTTGATGTGCTGAGGACAACGGGCGAAGACCGTGTCCCCACTTCGGGTCAATATCGTTTGGTCATCCGCAACCAGCTTGGCGCCCAATCCCATCAGCTCCAGCGCCAACGCAGATTTTCCGCGCCCGGAAGCCCCGAGGATCACGAGCCCCCGCCCCTCCACGGCAACGCAGCATGCGTGAATTGTGGTAACATCGCCTGAGGACAGCGGGGTCGCGTTGATATTCGGAAGAGGGGCCTTGCGGCTCACACCGGCAAGCCCACCACAAAACGTGCGCCCAGCGGGTCCGAGGTCGCATCCGCCGAAGTGGGGCGAATGTTCTCGGCCCAGATCACGCCGCCATGCGCCTCGACGATCTGCTTGGAAATCGCCAGTCCCAGCCCGGAATGATCGCCGAACTGGGCAACAGGGCGTTCCGAATAAAAACGCTTGAACACTTTGGTCAGCGCCTGCTCCGGGATGCCGGGGCCGGTGTCTTCCACAACGATCAGCACCCGGTTTTCACGGCGGCGGGCCCATACGCGTACGGCGTCCCCCTCCTCACAAAAGGAGACGGCATTGGTGATGAGATTGACAAACACCTGTGCCAGGCGGGCCTCGAGCCCTCGAATGACAATCGGGTCTCTCGGCAGGTCAGTGATAAAATCCACGCCCCGCAGCTTGGCCTGATCGCCCAGATACTCCGACAAATTACTGAGTGTCTTGATGAGGTTGAACTCTTCTTCTTCTTCCTTCACCAATTCGCTATCCAAGCGTGAGGCGTTGGAAATATCCGTGACGAGACGATCAAGGCGGCGCACGTCGTGTTCAATCACGTCCAGTAATTTCTCTCTATGATCATCGCGCTTGGCGACCCGCAGCGTGCCTACGGCAGAGCGCAGGCTGGCCAGCGGGTTCTTGATTTCATGGCTTACATCGGCGGCGAATTGCTCGTTTGCATCAATCCGGTCATAGAGGGCGGCCACCATACCGCGCATGGCTACAGACAGGCGCCCGATCTCATCCGGTCGTGCCGCAAGGTCGGGGATACGCACCCGCCCCGGCGCCATTTTTCGGGCGTTCCGGTCGCGCCCAAGTTCCGCCGCCGCCGCCAGATCAGACAGCGGGTTCGCAATCGTAGACGCCAACACGAGGCTCAAGCCGATGGAAACCAAGAGCGCGATCACGAACATTTGCAGCACCTGCTCGCGCTCATGCCGGACCAGTCGATCGATCTCACCCTCCGCTGAAGTCAGGGCGACCACACCCAGCACTTCGCCCGCGCTCCAGATCGGGGTTGCCACTGAAAACAACGTGCCACCCGCAGAATCCTTAGCCATACTGGAACTGGTCTGCCCGCCCAAGGCTGCATTGAAGCCACTGCGCGCAAGACTTTCCGAGTTCACTTTGGCTTGCCCGCTCTCCGGCCCAGACAACACGCTCGACACCGTTTCCCAGATCGCATTCAGGAAATCCGTGATCAGCGTCGAATGGGTTTTTGCATTCTCCAGCGGGTAATCGCGTGCCTTGCCTTCAGCCGAAGAAATCACCTGACCTGACCTGTCAAAAACGAAAGCCGCGACGCCCGGCCCGATTTTCACCGCCGCCAAGGTTTTCACTACATCGATGCTAGCCGGATTATTCAGCGCAACCGTTGCCACGCCAGGCAATAGAGCCTCAAAGACACCCGCGACCAGTTCGGCCTCGGTGACCAGCGCCTGCTCGCGCTGCAACACAAGGCTGTCGCGGAACGGGTTCATAAACAAGACGCCCGCCACCAAGATCACCAGCGCCATCATGTTGAAGATGATGATCTTGCGCGCCAAAGGTGAGCGGTTCAACGCGACAATGCCGTTGCGCCCGCGATGGCCCCGCAGCTCGGGTTCGAGCATATCCTCTGGTGCTATCCAATCCTCGCCCAGCAACACGTCGCCACTATTGCGGCCAGAGGTTTGCTTGCGGGGCAAGACTTTGGAGATTTGAGGTGCCGCAGTCATTCCAGCGCGTCACTCTTCATTATAGCGGCAGCCGATACCATAGAGCGTTTCGATGGCTGAAAAATCATCATCCGCACTGCGCATCTTCTTGCGCAAGCGCTTGATATGGCTGTCGATTGTGCGATCATCTACGTAAACCTGATCGTCATAAGCCACGTCCATCAACTGATCGCGACTTTTCACAAATCCGGGGCGTTGGGCCAAGGCTTGAAGCAACAAGAACTCCGTCACTGTAAGCGAGACATCCTTACCCTTCCATGCCACAGAATGGCGCAACGGATCCATCCGCAGTTGCCCCCGCTCCATCACTTTGGTTTCCTCGGTCGTGGCAACTTCATCAGTGGCAATCGCCTCCTGGCGGCGCAGGAGCGCGCGGATGCGTTCCACAAGAAGGCGCTGCGAAAACGGCTTTTTGACATAGTCGTCAGCACCCATTCGCAGGCCCAGAACCTCGTCAATCTCATCATCCTTAGAGGTGAGGAAAATGATCGGCATAGAGGTTTTCTGTCGCAAGCGCTGCAGCAGGTCCATCCCATCCATCCGGGGCATCTTTATATCGAGGACGGCCATATCGGGCAGCCTTCGACTGAATGCATCCAAGGCCGACTGGCCATCATTGTAAGTTTCAACTTCGAAACCCTCTGCCTCCAGAGTCATCGAAACCGACGTCAGAATGTTTCTGTCGTCGTCCACAAGGGCGATCCTTGACATGGGTAGTTTCCCTATACTGCTCATTATTTTTTTCCATTTTCACGTTTTTGCCACAAAGAATCAACTGGAAACTGCGAATCACCCTTCGCGACCCCATCAGTTGACAACAAAAAACCGAATGAATGACTAATATGCCTCAGTCCCTCAATTGGTTGCGCTAACGTCAACTTGGTTGCGCTAACTGTGCCAAAGCGTCCTGTTCCAACCTGAAACCTGCGTGTTATACGGCGAATGTCGGCCCCGGCTCCGGGGGCGATCAGATCGCGCCTTGACGGGCGCCTTTCGTTTCAGAACCTACAACACTTGTCGCATCATCGGCATCGGGAGCTTGCACTAGATGAATACAGGACGCGTAAATCCAAACCAAAAGCTTGAAAATCAGGGTTTCACAGGGCTGGGAACAGTCCATTACAACCTGATCGAACCAGCCTTGATTGAAGCCGCCATCGTCGGCGGAGAGGGAAAGCTGGGCATTGGCGGGGCTTTCCTAGTATCCACTGGACAGTTTACAGGCCGCTCACCCAAAGATAAGTTTGTTGTCCGCACCCCTTTGGTTGAAGACACGATTTGGTGGGAAAACAACGCGCCGATGACGCCCGAGGCGTTTGCGACGCTGCGCGCAGATATGGTGGCCCATATGCAGGGCCGGGATTATTACGTGCAGGATCTTTATGTGGGCGCCGACGCTGCGCATCGGCTGGACGTACGGTTAGTTACGGAACTGGCTTGGCACGGGCTTTTCATCCGCCACATGCTGCGCCGCCCCGAACAGGCCGAGTTGGACAGCTTTGTGCCGCAGTGGAAGATTATCAACTGCCCAAGCTTCAAGGCGGACCCCGCGCGACATGGCTGTCGCTCTGCGACAGTGATCGCTATGAACTTCGACGCGAAGGAAGTCTTGATCGCCAACACGGAATATGCCGGCGAAAACAAGAAATCGGTCTTTACACTGCTAAACTATCTGCTGCCCGAAAAGGGCGTGATGTCGATGCATTGTTCTGCCAATCATGCGGTTGATGACCCCGAGGATACGGCTGTATTCTTTGGCCTGTCCGGCACCGGAAAGACTACCCTTTCGGCCGACCCGTCGCGCACGCTGATCGGCGATGATGAGCATGGCTGGTCGGAACGCGGCACCTTCAACTTTGAGGGCGGTTGCTATGCTAAGACCATCAATCTGCGGGCCGAAGCCGAGCCGGATATCTATGCCACGACCCATCGGTTTGGCACCGTGATCGAAAACATGGTCTACAATCCAGAAACGCTGGAGCTAGATTTCGACGACGACAGCCTCACGGCCAACATGCGCTGTGCTTACCCGTTGGAGGCGATTTCGAACGCGTCCACCACCGGGCTTGGCGGGCATCCAAAAAACATCATCATGCTGACCTGTGATGCCTTCGGGGTGCTGCCGCCGATTGCACGGCTGACGCCAGCGCAGGCGATGTATCACTTCCTCTCTGGCTTCACCTCCAAGGTTGCCGGAACGGAACGGGGGGTGACTGAGCCGACACCGACGTTTTCCACCTGCTTCGGGGCGCCCTTCATGGCGCGCAGGCCGGAGGTTTATGGCAAGCTTCTGCAAGAGCAAATAGCCAAGCATGGCGCGACCTGCTGGCTGGTCAACACCGGCTGGACGGGTGGGGCTTTTGGTGTAGGCTCTCGCATGCCGATCCGGGCGACGCGGGCTTTGCTGACGGCGGCGATGAACGGCACGCTAGCCAAAGGCGCATTTCGCCGCGACACGAACTTTGGCATTGAGGTG
>CALEMZ010000009.1 GCA_937910975.1 uncultured Pseudorhodobacter sp.
CACCTGCCCGAGGTCGAGGGTGCCAGCCATATCTATGGCCGCATGTCCATGCCCACATGGGATGCGGTCGAGGCGCAGTTGGGCATTCTGGAGGATGCGCCCTGCGTGGCTTTCCCCTCTGGCATGGCGGCTATTTCGGCAGCCCTTTTTGCCACGCTGACCGACCGCAAGCGGCTTATCATCCCTGCAGATGGTTATTACGTCACCCGCGTATTGTCGTCGGAATTCCTCGCGCAGTATGGCGTGGAGGTGGTAGAGGTTCCCACTGCTGAAATGGAAACCGCCGATCTTTCTGGCGGGGCGGTGGTGTTCATCGAAACCCCGTCGAACCCCGGTCTGGATTGCTGCGATATCGCGCTGATTGCCCGGCGGGTACATGCGGCGGGCGGATTATTGATCGTAGATAACACGACAATGACGCCCCTGCTGCAACGCCCGCTGGATCTGGGAGCGCATATGGTGGTGGCCGCTGATACCAAGGCGCCGGGCGGGCATTCCGATATATTGTTTGGCCATGTCGCCACGCGCGACGTGGAGCTGGCGGCGCGGGTGCGCAATTGGCGCAAGCTTTCGGGCGCTGTGCCGGGCGCGTTTGAAGCATGGCTCTTGCACCGCGGCATTGAAACGCTGGAGGTCCGGTTGGAGCGTATGTGCGCCAGCGCGCAGGTGATTGCCGAGCATCTGGCCGCGCATCCCGCAGTCGCAAACCTGCGCTATCCGGGCCTGCCGAATGATCCCTCATACCAGCTTGCAAAACAGCAAATGGCGGGTTTTGGCTTTTTGATCGGGTTTGAGTTGGCCAGCGCCGAGGCCGCCGAGGCCTTCCTGTCCGCTTGCCCCTATATCACCCAAACCACCAGCTTTGGCGGCACCCATACCGCAGGCGAACGCCGCGCCCGCTGGGGCGACCCGGTGGCCCCCGGCTTTATCCGCCTCTCGGTCGGGGTGGAGCCGGTGGAGCCGCTCTGGGCCGCAATCAAGGCGGCGCTTCCTAGCTGATACCCGGCCCATTGTTCTCTTTGGTGGAAATATCCCACGGGGGTTTGGGGGGTGTGAAACCCTCAACGCCTGCCGTGATATGGGCGGATCAAAACAAGGCGCTGCGGATCCGCCCCAGATACGGTCATGACAAACGGGTCCGTGCAAGGTAAGGCAGGCACACAAGATGCAAGAACCGGGATATATAACGTGACGCGCCCCGCCATGACATTTACCGTTGCCATTGACGGCCCCGCCGCTGCTGGAAAAGGCACGATCAGCCGTGCGGTGGCGCAGCATTTCGGCTTTGCGCATCTCGATACCGGGCTTTTGTACCGTGCCGTTGGGGCCAAGGGCGGCGATCCCGTGGCGGCGGCCCGCAGCCTGACGCCCGAATATCTGGCGCGCGACGATTTGAGGACGTTGAAAGCGGGGCAGGCGGCCAGCAAAATCGCCGTTCTGCCCGAGGTCCGCGCCGCCCTTACCGATTTTCAGCGCCAGTTTGCCCGGCGTGAAGGTGGCGCGGTGCTTGATGGCCGCGATATTGGCACCGTGATTTGCCCCGAGGCGGAGGTGAAGCTTTACATCACCGCCAGCGCCGAAATTCGCGCTCGCCGCCGTTGGCTGGAACTGGGCGGTGAGGCCGCGCCAGAGGCTTACGCCGATGTGCTCGCCCAAGTCCGTGACCGTGACGCGCGTGATATGAACCGCGCCGACGCCCCGCTTAAGCCCGCGCCGGATTCCATCGTCCTCGATACTTCTGAAATGACGGTGGAGGCGGCCATCGCGCGCGCCCTTGCTTTGGTGGCCGCGCGTCTGGCCTGACTACCTGCGCATCCAGCCTCTTTATACCTGCTCAACCCCCTATTTACGCACAGCGGCCTTGCGTTTGCGCGCCTTTGAAGTGCGCAGCCTAGGCCCTAGGTCGATACCAGAGCCAAATCCCGGCCATGCCATTGGAAAAGACTGGATCACCCCCATGCTGAATGAAAAACTGAACTGGCGTTACGCTACCAAGAAAATGGACCCTTCCAAGAAGGTGCCGCAGGAAAAACTGGATCGGATTTTGGAAGCCGTGCGCCTTGCGCCCACCTCCTCGGGTTTGCAGCCGTTTGAAGTGATCGTGGTGAAAAACCCCGCCATCCGCGAAAAGCTGCGCGAGGCAGGTTATGGCCAGAGCCAGATCACCGATGCCACCGCCGTTTTGGTTTTTGCCGCTTGGGACAATTACACCGAGGCCCGGATAAACGACGTCGTGACACTGACCGCGGCGGAGCGTGGCGGCAAATCTGAAACTATGACCGCCTATTTTGACGGCCTGAAGGGCATGTATCTGCCACGTTCGGCGGAGGTGAATTTTGAGCATGCTGCGCGTCAGGCCTATATTGGTCTTGGCCTTGCCGTCACCGCCGCCGCCTTTGAGGAGGTGGACGCCACCCCGATGGAAGGCTTTGAAACCGCGAAATTCGACGCGATTCTTGGCCTGCGCGAGCGTGGCCTGCGATCAGTCGCCATCCTGCCCTTGGGCTACCGCGCCGAAGAAGGTGATTGGTTGCGCGGCGCGAAAAAAGTGCGCCGCCCGATGGATCAGTTCGTGACGGTGGTTGAATAAACCGCCAAAAGGGGGCGCACGCAGGCGCGCCCCCTTTTGGCAGCCCATCAGGCAGGCATGGTCAGCGGCGTGCGCTCGCCCAATATGTAGCGCAGTACATCTGTATAATCGAAGGCCAGCGAGATCACGATCGTCGCCAAGATCACAATCATAATCCCCCGCGCGATCTTCGGCAGCTCCCCCCGCAGCAGCACTCCAATGTAAATGACCAGCGGTGTCCACACGATTATATGCGGAAGGCCCAGCAGTTTTACATAGCCGAACCGCTCATACATCAACATGACCAACCCCGCGCCGATCATGCCTGCCGCAATCGCGGCGATGCCCACCCGCCGGGTTTGTCGCCAGATCAGCAAGGCGGCGGGCAAAATGAACGCAGCAAACACCAGCCAGTTCAGCCAAAGTTTCAGCCAAGCTGGCCCTTGGGCTATTGCTTCGTCCAGGGTCATATTTGCCCCTCCAATTCGGGAAAGGCCATCATAGCGCGTCAACGCTCTTGGTCAAAGCAATGCAGGTCTTTGCGCCGCCGACCCCCTTCAGGCTAATCTGTGCGCATTCCCTTGCTAGTAAGGGCCAATCGCGCTATAGGCCCACATCTTTCGGAGGAATCTCAGCGTGCTGTTGATCGGTGCGCCTTTTGGTTTTTCTGAGCCAACCATCCAAAGACCGGCGGAGACAACCGCAAGGCCAGTGAAAAACGACGAAAAGGAAACTGATTTTAATGGCTACTATGAACTCTATGGAAGAATTCGAAGCACTCTTGGAAGAGAGCTTAGAAATTGACACCCCTCAGGAAGGGTCTGTTGTCAAAGGCCGGGTTATCGCGATTGAAGCGGGCCAGGCCATCATCGACGTCGGCTACAAAATGGAAGGTCGCGTCGATCTTAAAGAATTTGCAGATCTTGCTGGCGTTGTAGAAATCAACGTAGGCGATGAAGTTGAAGTGTTCCTCGACCGCGTGGAAAACTCCCGTGGCGAAGCGCAAATCTCC
>CALEMZ010000010.1 GCA_937910975.1 uncultured Pseudorhodobacter sp.
ATGCCGGCGCGGCCAGCGCAAAAATGAGAACAAGAGCAGTACGAAAGGTTAACATGCCCCCCGTATTCCACCCAATTCAGGCGCGGAGCAAGGATTTTGTTAACTATTGATTAACCTTAGTTAACCTTACTGCCGACGTAACGCGGCCTCTACCGCTGTGCCTCGCGCCAGTTTTCCGCCATCACCGGGGCAAGATTCATCGGTGCCAAAGGGGTGCGACCAAGGATATGGTCCGCCGCTTTTTCTCCGACCATGATCGACGGCCCGTTGATGTTGCCATTGGTAATACGCGGGAAAATGGAGCTATCAGCCAGCCGCAACCCCTCCACCCCGATCACCCTGCACTCCGAGTCCACCACAGCCATCGGGTCATCGCGCCGCCCCATTTTGGCGGTCCCGCAGGGGTGATAGGCGCTTTCGGCATGCTCTCGGATAAAGGCGTCAATCTCGGCGTCCGATTGCGCGCCCACCCCCGGCTGGATCTCATGCTTGACGTAAGGCTTCATCGCCGCCTGCCCAAAGACCTCACGCGTCAGGCGGATACAGGCGCGGAAATCCTCCCAATCCTGCGGCTCGGCCATATAGTTGAAGCGGATCACCGGATGCGCCGCAGGGTCAGAGGACCGCAGCCGCACCGTGCCACGTGAGGGGCTGCGCATCGGCCCGGTATGAACCTGAAACCCATGGCCCTCGGCACTTACCTTGCCATCATAGCGCACTGCAATTGGCAGGAAATGATATTGAATATCAGGGTATTCCACGCCTTTCTTAGAGCGGATGAACCCGCAGGCCTCAAACTGGTTGGAGGCCCCCAGCCCCTTGCCCGTAAACAGCCACTGCGCCCCGATCAGCGCTTTGCCAAAGAGGTTCCAATATTTGTAAAGCGTGATCGGCTGAAGGCTGGCAAACTGCATATAAACCTCCAGATGGTCCTGCAAATTGCTGCCCACACCGGGGCGGTCCGCCACGACCTTGATCCCATGCTCAGCCAGATGCGCGGCAGGCCCGATGCCCGAAAGCATCAGCAGCTTCGGTGAATTCAGGCTGGAGGCTGCGAGGATCACCTCTTTGCCCGCCGAAATTACTTCCACCCCGCCACGGCGCGCAATCTTAACTCCTACGGCGCGCCCGCCCTCAATCACCACTTTTTGCGCCAGGCCCCGCACCAGGGTCACATTCCCGCGCTTCATCGCGGGCTTGAGGTAAGCACTCGCCGCCGACCAACGCTTGCCCTTGTAAATCGTCGCCTCCATCGGGCCAAAGCCCTCTTGCGACGCCCCGTTGTAATCCGGTGTTACCGGGTATCCGGCCTGCTTCCCGGCCTTGATAAAGGCATTAAACAGGGGGTTATCGCGCGGCCCGCGCGAAATATGCAATGGCCCGTCCGTGCCGCGATACTCGGACACTCCGCCATGCCAATGCTCCATCCGCCGAAAATAGGGCAGCACATCAGCATAGGCCCAGCCATCCGCGCCCGCTTCGGCCCAATGATCATAATCGCGGGCATGGCCACGCACATAAACCATCCCGTTGATCGAAGACGACCCGCCAATCACCTTGCCGCGCGGCGTCACCAATTCCCGCCCGCCCAGATTCGGCTCGGGTTCGGACTTCATCCCCCACTCATACATCGACATATTCATCGGATAGGACAGGGCCGCGGGCATCTGAATAAACGGCCCCGCGTCTGTGCCGCCAAACTCCACCACGATGACCGAGGCCCCCGCCTCACCCAGCCGATAGGCCATCGCACAGCCCGCCGAGCCTGCACCGATAATTACATAATCCGCTTGCATCATAGTCTTTCTATTTTGGGCTTTCCAATTCGCTTTCTCCAGCGCCACACCTGCCGCGCCCCGGAGCGACGGGGTGGCTGGATGGGCGGCGCTCCGAGGCGCTTTTCCCCTAATACGGCGCGTCCACCGGGCCCATTCCCACATAAACGCTCTTGATCTGGCTGTAATAATCCAGCGCAGCCTTGCCATTCTCACGCCCCACACCCGACATTTTGGAGCCACCAAAGGGCATTTCCACCGGAGTCAGGTTATAGGTGTTGATCCAGCACGTGCCCGCCTGCAACGCGCCAATCACGCGATGCGCACGCGTCATATCAGCGGTAAACACGCCTGCCGCAAGCCCAAAATCCGTTTTATTGGCACGACTTACAACCTCTTCTTCAGAATCAAAATTAAGTACGGCCATCACCGGGCCAAACACCTCTTCGCTGGCCAGAACCATGTCATCGGTCACATCGGCAAAAACCGTAGGCTCCACGAACAGCCCCGCGCGGGTTCCGCCGCAGATCAGCGTTGCCCCCTGCGCCACAGCACCTTCCACATAGCCCATCACCTTTTCCACCTGCACAGCCGAAACCAGCGGCCCCATCTGCGTTGTCATATCCATCGGGTCGCCCAGCACGATCTTTTCCGCGCGCGCCTTCAGCCGCGCCAGAAACGCGTCCTTTATGCCCTTTTGCACAAACACCCGCGTCCCGTTGGAACAGACCTGACCCGCGGAATAGAAATTCCCCAGCATCGCCGCGCCCACCGCACTTTCCAAATCAGCGTCATCAAAGATGATGAGCGGGGATTTGCCGCCCAGCTCCATCGTCACATTACGCACGCCATCCGCCGCCGCCGCATAAACCTTGCGCCCAGTCGGCACCGAGCCTGTCAGCGAAACCTTAGCAACCCGACGGTCCGTCACCAGCGATGCTCCAACCGCCCCACGCCCCTGCACCACGTTGAACAATCCAGCTGGCAGGCCTGCCTCGATGAAAATCTCGGCCAGTTGCAACGCCCCCAAGGGCGTAACTTCCGAGGGTTTGAACACCATCGCATTGCCCATCGCCAAGGCGGGGGCCGCTTTCCAGCAGGCGATCTGGCTGGGATAGTTCCACGCGCCAAGGCCCACGCAAACGCCCAAGGCTTCGCGCAGCGTATAAGCAAAATCACCGCCAAGGGGTATGGTTTCCCCCGTCACGGTCGGGGCCAGCCCGCCAAAATACTCCAGCGCGTCCGCCCCCGAGGGCCAATCCGCCACCAGCGTTTCTTGCAAGGGCTTGCCCGTGTCCAACGTCTCAAGCCGCGCAAGGCTTTCGCCATAGGCGCGAATAAGATCGGCAGCACGGCGCAAGATGCGGCCCCGCTCAATCGGCTTGCGCGTGGCCCAATCCTTTTGCGCCTGCGTGGCGGCGGCCAAGGCGGCATCTATCACCGCAGGCGTCGCCTCATGTAGTGCGGCAATCACCTCGCCCGTGGCGGGATTGATAACCTCAATCAGAGCGCCGTCGCTGTCTTCCATCCAGCAGCCATTCACGAAATGACTGGCGTTCGGTTGGGCGATCATATTGATAAATCTTTCAATTCCGCGGCCATATAGGCCTGCACCAGTCGCACTGATTCCTGTCCGTCCGAGGGGTGCTCACTCAGCGCTTCGCGCAGATACACCCCGTCAATCAAGGCCCCCAAAGCCTCTGCCAAGGGGGTCGCACGCGCGCCCAACATCGGGCGCAGCGCGTGGGTCAGGTTGGATCTCAGGCGGCGCTGATAAATCGACAGCAAGCGTCGCGCACCCG
>CALEMZ010000011.1 GCA_937910975.1 uncultured Pseudorhodobacter sp.
AAGGTGATGGCCCCGGCAATCGCTCCGATCAACAGGCCAAATTCCAGGCCCGCAAACATCAAGGTGGCCGCGTAAAATACCCCCATCACAATGCAAACGCTGATCTGTCCGCGCACGAAGGCGGCCAAAACCCCGTCAATCCGCCCGGCCAGATCGCGGACAACAGGCGCATGGTCACGCGGCAAAAGCGCGTCGATGCGGGCGAGCATATTGTCCCAGTCCAAAAGCAAATAGAAGGCCACCACCGGCACCACGACCATGAACAGCAGCGCATTCAGAACGCCAAGCGCACTGGTAAACAGGGTCTTGGCGGCCTGCGTCCCCCAATCCTTGAGATTGTCGCCAATCGACAGAATTGTGCGGCGGATGACGCTGTTTTCATCCAGAAGGCCGGGGAATTGGTCGGTAAGAAAGGCTTGGAGCTTGTGAAAAATCGCTGGCGTCGCCTCGACCAAGGCGGTGAGCTGCGCGGCAAGCGAGGGGATCACGGCCAAGACCAGCAGGACGGCAACGAGAACGGCAGACAGCGAAATAACCGTCGTCGCTGCGGCGCGGCTTAGCCCCATCCGCTCCAGCCGGTCGGCCACCGGATCAAGGAAATAGGCAATCGCCCCGCCCGCAAGAAACGGTGCCAGCACTTGCCCCAAAGAAAAAAGCAGCGCCAGGAACACTGCAGCAACAATGCCCCAATAGATAAGTTGTTGTTTTATCGGCAATGCCATGGCTCATCCTCGTGTTAAGCATCACACATTGCCCATCGCTTCGTCTTTTTCAAGGGGTAGGGCGTATCGGCGGGCAACCGAATTCGTGGCGAAAATTCTGATTTTCCGCCGAAAAATCCCGTCGCTCTTGCTTGCCACGTGGCTTTTGCCTAGAGGTTGCCGCAACCCAAACTTGCCCAAAGGTGCCCCCATGCGGCTGACGCGCTATTTCCTGCCTGTTCTAAAAGAAAACCCTGCCGAGGCGCAGATTGTCAGCCATCGCTACATGCTACGCGCGGGCATGATCAAACAGCAGGCGGCGGGCATCTATTCGTGGTTGCCGCTGGGATATAAGGTGCTGCGCCGGATTGAGCAGATCGTGCATGAGGAACAAGAGCGCGCGGGCCATATCCCGCTTTTGATGCCCACCTTGCAACCCGCTGATTTGTGGCGCGAATCCGGGCGCTATGATGATTACGGGCAAGAAATGCTGCGCATCAAGGACCGTCAGGGCCGCGATTTGCTTTATGGTCCGACCAATGAGGAAATGATCACCGACATCTTCCGCGCCCATGTCGGCAGCTACAAAGACCTGCCGATGACGCTGTATCACATCCAGTGGAAGTTCCGCGATGAGATGCGCCCGCGGTTTGGCGTCATGCGGGGCCGGGAATTCCTGATGAAGGATGGCTATAACTTCGATCTGACCAAGGAAGATGCGCTGCACGCCTATAACCGCCATCTGGTCAGCTATCTGCGCACCTATGAACGGATGGGCCTGCAGGCCATTCCGATGCGCGCCGATAGCGGGCCGATCGGTGGCGATGACACGCATGAGTTCCTCGTGCTGGCCGAAACCGGCGAGTCCGAGGTCTTTTATGACAGCGCCGTCACCGATATCAGCCTTGGCGCGCGCGAGATTGATTATGACGACAAGGCGCAATGTCAGGGCGTGATGGAAGAGTTCACCTCGCTTTATGCCCGCACGGATGAAACCCATGACGAGGCGCTGTTCAACGCCATTCCCGAAGCGCGCCGCAAATCCGCGCGTGGGATTGAGGTGGGGCAGATTTTCTATTTTGGCACCAAATATTCCGATGCGATGGGGGCCAATGTCATGACCCCGGAGGGCAGCCGGGTGCCTGTGCACATGGGGTCGCACGGCATTGGTGTGTCGCGCCTGCTCGGTGCGATCATTGAGGCGAGCCATGATGACAAGGGCATCATCTGGCCCGAAGGGGTGACGCCGTTCCATTGCGGGATCGTCAACCTCAAGCAAGGCGATGCAGATACCAATGCGGCCTGCGAGGGGATCTATAAGGCGTTGAAGCTTATGGGCCTCGATCCGCTTTATGATGACCGGGATGAGCGTGCGGGCGCGAAATTCGCGACGATGGACCTTATCGGTTTGCCGTGGCGCATTACAGTTGGCCCGCGCGGGTTGAAAAACGGCGTGGTGGAACTGACCAGCCGCCGCACCGGCATCAGCGAAGAGATGACAGCCGAGGCCGCCGTTGCCCGCATTGGCCAGATTTACGAAGGCCTCTGAGGGCACCCCATGTGGCGCGGCCCCCCGCCGCGCCGCATTTCTGCTTTGACACGGGCGCGAAGCTGGCAGACCATGTTTGCCAAGGCTGGGCCAGTTCGGGGGGGGGCAAGTGCCGCCTTGAGGCATAAGGCCGGCGGAAAGATGAGGCAGAGATGATCGGCAAGGCAATGGCCCTTGCGGGTGGGCTGGCGGGTGCTGCGACACTGTCGCAATACCCGGAGTTTTCGCAGCAATATATGCAGCGGCTGGCGGGGCAGGTGGATGCGCTGCAATCGGTGGTGCAGGATTTTGACCGCAGCGCCAGCGCTAATGGCCTGACCCGCGTCACTGCGCTGGACGAGCTGCAAGGCACCGCCTTCTTGCACGCGCGCAAGGCCGATATGCAAAACACCTTTGCGCGCTTTGATCTGTTGTCTGGCAACCTCATCTTTCTGCGCCTCGCCTCCCCGATGGAGCGTATTGCCATGCCGCATCGGTTTGCCGACCCCGAAACCTTTCACGCCACTTGGGTTGATTTCCGCCCCGCATTGCCCCTGACCGCAGAGGGTGGCGTAGCCGGGGCTTTGGGCTTTGGCGCAGGCTGGGGCGCGGTGTCGTTGCTGCTTTGGCTTTTGCTGTGGCCATTTCGCAGGTACTTCGCCTAGGCGGCGTCCGTTTCGGGGAAAGGCCCCCCTTCGCGCATCCCCGCCCATCGCCGCTGCCAAGGCTTGACCCCACCTCGCAATTCCCGCAGTTTCCGCGCAGAATTTATCGGCAGGAGCCTGACCCGTGAGCACCCCCCCTTTTGCGCCTTTCGAATGGATGATCGCATGGCGATATCTGCGCGCCAAGCGGGCCGAGGGTGGCGTGTCGGTGATGAAATGGATCAGCATGATCGGCATTACGCTTGACGTGTTCGCGCTGATCGCTACGCGTTCG
>CALEMZ010000012.1 GCA_937910975.1 uncultured Pseudorhodobacter sp.
CACCGCGCGGCAAAAAGCCTGGAATGAGGGCGCATGGGTGCGCGAGGCCTTCCTTGCCCATGCCGCAAAACGCAAAGCAAGAAAGGTGGCCGCACAATGAGTTCCGAGAACACCGCAAGCCCGCCCGCCCGTCACGAATGGCCCCTTTGGGAAGTGTTCATCCGCGGCCAGCATGGGATGAGCCATCGCCACGTTGGCTCGCTTCATGCCGCCGATGAGCAAAGCGCCATCCTCAATGCGCGCGATGTCTACACCCGCCGCAACGAAGGCGTCAGCATCTGGGTGGTAGAGGCGCGCCATATTGCGGCGTCTTCACCCTCTGACAAAGGCCCGTTTTATGAGCCGTCAAACTCCAAAATCTACCGCCACCCGACGTTTTTTGACATTCCCGATGATGTGGGCGCGATGTGATGGGCGCACTGTTCGAGTTCCTGCTGCGGCAGGGTGACAATACGCTGGTCCTTGGCCACCGCGTTTCGGAATGGTGCGGCACGGCCCCCGCGCTGGAGGAAGATATCGCGCTGGCCAATACGGCACTTGATCTGATCGGCCAAACCAAAATGTGGCTTGGGCTGGCCGGCGAGATTGAGGGCAAGGGGCGCTCGGCCGATGATCTGGCTTATCACCGCGATGTCTGGGACTTTCGCAATCTTCTGCTGCTGGAGCGCCCGAACGGTGATTTCGGACACACGCTTTTGCGGCAGTTTTTGTTTGATGCGTTTCAGGTGCCGTCTTTGCGGGCGCTGCAAGCCTCATCGCATCCGCGCGTGGCTGAGATCGCGGCGAAGGCTTTGAAAGAGGCGCTCTATCACCTTGAACGCTCACGCGAGACGGTGGTGGCACTTGGCGACGGCACAGCGCAAAGCAACCAGATCATGCAACGGGCTCTGGCCGCCCTTTGGCCCTATACCGGCGAGATGTTTATCGCCGATGCGGTAGATGACGCGATGGAGGCCGAGGGTATCGCCCCCGCCCTTAGCGCCCTGCGCCCTGAGTGGGAGGCCTTGGTGCGCACAGTTCTGGCCGAAGCGATGCTGACCGTGCCGGAGGGCGATTTTGCCCATCAGGGTGGCAAATCCGGCAAGCAGCATACCGAGCATCTGGGGCATATGCTGGCCGCGATGCAGTTTCTGCCCCGCGCCTACCCGGACGCGCGGTGGTGATGGCACAGGCCTCCACAGATCAGGCCTCCACAGATCAGATCTGGGCATGGCTGGACGAGGTGCCGGACCCGGAAATTCCGGTGATCTCGGTGGTTGATCTGGGCATCGTGCGCGGCGTGGAATGGGAGGGCGACACCCTGACCATTGCCGTGACGCCAACCTATTCCGGCTGCCCGGCCACATCCATGATTGCGATGGATATTGAAACCGCATTGCACGCGCAGGGCATCGCGCGCGTGGCCATCAAAACCCAGATCACGCCGCCATGGACCAGTGACTGGCTATCGCCCAAGGGCCGCGCCAAGCTGGAAAGCTATGACATCGCGCCGCCTCGCGCGGCGGGCGGCCCGGAGCGTTGCCCGCGCTGCCAGTCAACGGCGGTGGAACGGATCAGCCAATTCGGCTCCACCCCTTGCAAGGCGCAATGGCGCTGCACCGATTGTCTCGAACCCTTCGACTATTTCAAGTGCATATGAGGAGCCGCGCATGGCCCGTTTTCATCCCCTCACAGTGACCGATGTGACCCGCACCATCCGCGATGCGGTGGTCGTGACGCTGCGCGCCGATGACCCGGCGGCATTTGCCTTCACCCAGGGCCAATACCTCACCTTTCGCCAGCACATTGGCGGGCAGGAATTGCGCCGCTCCTATTCCATCTGCGCGGGCCGCGATGAGGGCGTGCTGCGTGTGGGCATCAAACGGGTGGAGGGCGGCGCGTTTTCCAGTTGGGCCAATGAGGCTTTGAGGCCCGGCGATGTGCTGGAGGCAATGCCGCCGATGGGCGCGTTTCACACCGCCCTGAGCCCCGATGCGCGGCGGCATTACCTCGCCTTTGCCGGGGGCTCTGGCATCACGCCGGTGCTGTCGATCCTGAAAACCACCTTGGCGGCGGAACCGCATGCGCAGTTTACCTTGGTCTATGCCAACCGTGCCGTCAGCACGATCATGTTCCGTGACGAGCTTGAGGACCTCAAAAACCTGCATATGGGGCGGCTGAGCGTGATTCATGTGCTGGAAAACGACGCGCAAGATATTGATCTGTTTACAGGTCGGGTGGATGCCGAAAAATGCTCATTGTTGTTCAAGCACTGCATTGATCCGGCCAGCGTGGACACGGCATTCATCTGCGGGCCAGGGCCGATGATGCTGGCGATTTCCGGCGCGTTGCGCGACCATGGGCTGACCGACGCTCAGATCAAATATGAGCTGTTCGCGGCGGCCAGGCCCACCGGGCCACGCCCCACCCCGCCGATAACGGTGCCTGCCAGCGGTGTCTCGGCAAAGGTGACGCTGAACGGCGAAAGCCGCAGCTTCACCATGTCGCGCGAAACCTCGGTGCTGGAGGCGGCCTTGGCCAACAGCATGGATGCCCCCTTCGCCTGCAAGGCCGGGGTTTGTTCCACCTGCCGTGCGAAACTGTTGGAGGGAGAAGTGGAAATGCGCGCCAATCACGCGCTGGAGGATTATGAGGTAGAGCACGGCTATGTTCTGACCTGCCAGAGCCATCCGCTGACGGACCGCATTGTGCTTGATTACGATCAGTAAAACCTCCGACCCCATCCGGCCCGAGGGCAGGGCGTCAAACCCCCGCCACCCCACGCAGGCACAGGTTGCACACCAAATCGGCATAATCCGCCCGCACGCGGGCATCGGCCCCTTTGTTCCACATGTAGAACCAGTTGAGCATGCCAAAGACCGACATCGTGACCGCCCGCAGCTTGCGCTGATCCTGCGCGAACCCCTCAGGTGCCAAGGCCGCGATCAGGCGGCTGGCATGGGCCACAAGCGCGCGTTGATAGCCCAGCAACACCGTCTGTTCGGCGGCGGGCAAATGGTCAATGCTGCTGGCCTGCAACCGATGCGCATGGTCGGCCCCTTCATAGGCCAGCAAAATTTCCAGAACCATGCGGCGGAACTGCTCTTCGGGCGAAAGCCCCGCAACGCTCATCCCGCAAATCCGGTCACGCAGGCCCGACAAATGACTGTCGAGGATATCGAACAAGATGGCATCCTTGCCCGGATAATAATGGTAGATATTGGCCTTGGAAATCTCACAGGCCTGCGCCACGCGGGCGACGGTCGCACGGTCAAACCCTTCTTCGGCAAAGACCATCGCGGCCCTGTCGAGGATCAAGCGGCGCTTGTCGTCATGGTCCTTGGCGATTTTGCGGGCCACTACTGCGCCCCTTTGCGATTGTCCACCACCCGCACCGCCTTACCTTGCGAGCGTGCGACCGACTCCGGATCCCCCACCAGAACCTCGGTTGAAACCCCGATGATATCCTTGATCCGCTTGGTCAGCATCCGTGCGGCGGCGGCACGGCTGGCCTCATCGGCGGCGCGCGGAATAGCCTCTACATGCACCCGCATCGCATCCATATGGCCGGCGCGATAAAGTTCGATCTGGAAATAGGGGGCCAAGCCCCCGGTCATGAGCACCAGCTCCTCCACCTGCGTCGGAAAGACATTGACGCCGCGCAGGATCATCATGTCATCCGACCGCCCGGTGATCTTTTCAATCCGCCGCATCGACCGCGCGGTGCCGGGCAAAAGCCGCGTCAAATCACGGGTGCGATAGCGGATCATCGGCAGCGCTTCCTTGGTCAACGTTGTGATCACCAACTCCCCCCGCTCACCTTGCGCCACGGGTTCCCCGGTTTCGGGGTTGATGACCTCAGGATAGAAATGATCCTCCCAGATATGCAGCCCATCCTTGGTTTCCACACATTCATTGGCCACCCCCGGCCCCATGATCTCGGACAGCCCGTAAATATCAACCGCATGCATGTCAAAAGCCTGCTCCACCTCATCGCGCATGGCATTGGTCCACGGCTCCGCGCCAAAAATCCCCACATCCAGCGAACAGGCGCGCGGATCGAGGCCTTGCTTGTGGAACTCCTCCAGAATGTTGAGGATATATGACGGCGTGACCATGATCGCCTGCGGTTCGAAATCATGGATCAATTGCACTTGTTTGGGCGTTTGCCCGCCGCCCATCGGCACCACGGTTGCGCCCAAACGCTCTATCCCATGATGCGCTCCAAGCCCCCCGGTAAACAGCCCATAACCATAGGCGTTATGCACCATATCCCCCGCCCGCACGCCTGCGGCCCGCAAAGACCGCGCCACCATATCGGCAAACACCTCGCAATCGGCCTTGGTATAGCCGACCACCGTGGCTTTGCCTGTCGTCCCCGATGAGGCATGGATGCGCTGAATTTGCGCGCGCGGCACGGCGAACATGCCAAAGGGGTAATTGTCGCGCAGGTCACTTTTCACGGTGAAGGGGAACAGCGCAATATCGGCGAGGGATTTGAGATCACTGGGATGCACGCCCTTGGCATCAAACCGCGCCTTGTACATCGGCACATTGTCATAGGCATGTTGCAGCGACCATTTCATCCGTCGCAATTGCAGCGCCGAAATCTCATCGCGTGAGGCGATCTCGATCGGCTCCAGCTCCTCCTTGCGTGCGCCCAAATCCTTCATGTGTTTTCCCCTTCGGCAAAAACCTGGCCTTTAATGGCGCGCGAAGCGCCGCGGAATTCGGCAATCCGCACCCCGTTTTGGTTGGTCACAGTGACATCGGTGATGCCGCTGCGCCCGGTCAGGCTGATTTCGCGCGCGGTGGCGGTCAGCCTGTCGCCCAGCCGCGCGGGTGCTACATAGGTGATGGTGTTGTGTTGCGCGACCGTGGCCTGATTGCGACTGTTGCAGGCAAAGGCAAAGGCGCTGTCGGCAAGGCTGAAGGTAACGCCGCCGTGACAAATGCCATGCCCGTTCACATGCTGCGGGGCCACCGTCAGGGCCAACACCGCGCGACCCTCATCGACCTCCAGCAACTCCATCCCGAACCAACCCGAAGCGCGGTCATCCGACCACATCGCCGCCGCCGATTTTTCTGCGCGTTCCTTTGGTGTCATTTTACATGCCCTGTGAATTTAGCCGCCCGCTTTTGCAAAAAGGCGCTGACGCCCTCGGCATAATCAGGTGTTTCGCCGCATATTTTTTGATAGTCCGCCTCAAGGTCCAGCTGCGCGTCAAGGCTGTTGGCGCTGGCGGCCTGAATGGCCCGTTTCGTCAAACCCAGCCCAATTGTCGGCCCGGTAGCAAGCTGGACGGCTAACGCCCGTGCCTCGGCCATCAGTTCCGCATCCGGCACCGCTTTCCAGATCAACCCCCATTCGGCGGCTTGGGTGGCCGACAAGGGGGCTGCGGTCAGCGCCAAAGCCTTCGCCCGCGCCTCACCCAGCACATGGGTCAGCGCCCAGGTGCCGCCCGCATCCGGGACCAGCCCAACCTTGGCAAAGGATTGGATGAACTTCGCGCCATGCGCCGCCAGAACGATATCACAAGCCAACGCGAGGTTGGCACCCGCTCCCGCGGCCACACCATTCACCGCGCAGACCACCGGAATATCCACCCCCCGGATTAACCGAACCAGCGGATTATATAATTTGGTCAGCGTCTGGCTCAGGTCCGGCGGGGCTTGCATCTTGGCTGGGTCCCGATCGCCCAGGTCCTGGCCTGCACAAAAACCGCGCCCTGCCCCGGTCAGCAAGATCGCGCGCGCACCGCTGTCACGCGCCGCCTCAATCGCCGCGCGCAAGGCCAGATGCATAGTTTCGTTGAAACTGTTCAACCGCTCTGGTCGGTTAAGTGTAATCTCAACGAACGAACCCGTATCATCGACCAGAATTGTATCGCTCATCTCCACCCTCCCCGCACGAAAGCATTCTAAAAATCCTTGCATGGACCGTCCGGTTGGTCAATTAACTATTAAGCTGCCATGCCCCGGAAAGGACGCCCATGACCCTCCTGCAAATCTCTTCTTTCGCCTGCGGGGAATGGGTGGCCCCAGACGCAAACGCCCGCCCCATTGAAAGCGCGATAACGGGCGAGGTGATCGCCCGAGCAGGAACAGCGTCGCTTGATACCGCCGCGATGCTGGCACATGCACGCAAGATCGGCGGCCCCGCGCTGCGCAAACTGACGTTTCATGACCGGGCGCGGATGCTCAAGGCGCTGGCCACCTTTCTGAACGCGCAAAAACAAGCACTCTACGATCTGTCGTTCAACACGGGGGCCACCCAAGCCGACAACGCGATTGATATTGATGGCGGCATCGGCACAATGTTCGTTTTTGCCGCCAAAGGGCGGCGCGAGATGCCGGATGTGCATGTCTATCTGGATGGCGCGCCAGAGCAGCTTTCGCGCGGCGGCAGCTTTGTGGGGCAGCATATCTACACCCCGCTTTTGGGTGTGGCCGTGCATATCAACGCCTTCAACTTCCCGGTTTGGGGCATGTTGGAAAAGCTGGCCCCCGCGCTTTTGGCGGGCGTGCCTTGTATCGTGAAGCCCGCGACCGCCTCTTGCTATGTGGCCGAGGCCTGTGTGCGCCTGATGCTGGAGAGCGGCATTTTGCCCCCCGGCGCGCTGCAACTGGTGTCCGGGGGCTTGGGCGATATGCTGGACAGGTTGGAGGCTCAGGATATCGTGGCCTTCACCGGCTCTGCCCAAACGGCGCTGTCTTTGCGCTCCAACCCGCATATCTTGCGCAATTCCATTCGCTTTACGGCGGAACAAGACAGCCTCAACGCCTCCATCCTCGGCCCTGATGCCACCCCCGGCACCCCGGAGTTTGATCTTTTCGTCAAAGAGGTACAGCGCGAGATGACCGCCAAAGCGGGCCAGAAATGCACCGCAATTCGCCGCATCATCGCACCGGAAGCACAGGTTCATGCTGTGATCGAGGCGCTCTGTGCCCGTCTCCGCAAGGTCCAGATTGGCGATCCAAGGCTGGAGACCACCCGCATGGGCGCGCTAATCTCTGCCGCGCAACGCCGTGACGTGCTCGCCAAAGCCGCGCTGATCGGAAGCGAGGCCGAGCGCGTCTTTGGCAACCCCGACGCTTTTGAGGTGCAGGGTGCCGATGCCGCCAAGGGTGCCTTCGTGCCGCCCATGCTGTTTCATTGTGCCAACCCCGACAGCGCCATCCATGTCCACGGCACCGAGGCTTTTGGCCCCGTGTCGACCATCATGGGCTATAGCGATCTGGATCATGCGATCACCCTCGCCAACAAGGGTGGCGGCAGCCTTGTGGCCTCGGTCATCACCAATGACCCTGCAACCGCGCGGCATCTGGCGCTTGGCGCCGCCGCCTGGCATGGCCGCCTGTATTTCAACAACCGCACCTCCATGGCCGAAAGCACCGGCCACGGCGCACCCTTGCCGCATATGGTGCATGGCGGGCCGGGCCGGGCTGGCGGCGGCGAAGAGTTGGGCGGTATTCGCGGCGTCTTGCATTACATGCAGCGCACGGCAATTCAGGGCAGCCCCGACATCCTGACCGCCATCATGGGCCAATGGGTACCCGGTGCCGCCGAAATCTTGGCCCCGGCGCATCCGTTCACCAAGCCCTTCGGGGCGCTGCACATCGGCGAAACCCTTCATACCGCGCCGCGCACCGTCACGCTGGAGGATATCGAACATTTCGCCGCATTCACCGGCGATACGTTTTACGCCCATATGAATGAAGAGGCCGCCGCCGCAAACCCGTTCTTTCCGGGCCGCGTGGCGCATGGCTATCTGTTGCTTAGTTTTGCGGCGGGCCTGTTTGTGGAGCCTAATATCGGGCCGGTTCTGGCCAATACCGGGCTGGATGCCCTGCGCTTCCTCAAACCCGTACAGCCCGGCGACAGCATCAAGGTACGGTTGACGGTGAAAGCCAAGACCAGACGCAACGACGATTACGGCGAGGTGCGCTGGCATGTCACCCTGACCAACCAATCGGGCGAGGCGGTGGCCGAATATGAACTTCTGACGATGAACAGCCTCTAGCTTTTGCTGCTGACGCGCCGCGCCGCCCGCGCTAAACAACGGGCATGACAACAGATACTCCCTCCGTTTCACCAGCCTTGCAGCCCCTGATCGGCTTTGGCGACCTTAAGGTCTGGTCGGTGCTTGTCACGATTCTGGGCGATCTGGCGGCGGAAGACGGGGCCACGGTTTCAGGCCCCGCGCTTTCGGCCCTGACCGCGCGCATGGCGATCCGGCCTGAGGCGCTGCGCGTGGCCCTGCACCGGCTTCGCAAGGATGGCTGGGTGCAATCGCAAAAATTCGGGCGTATCAGCCTTTATGCGCTGACAGCCCAGGGCTTGCGCGAAACGCAGGCCGTGCAGGCGCGCGTCTATGCAGCCTCGCGGCCCAAGGTGCCAAGCTGGTTTTTGGTGGCCCTGCCCCCCGATACAACAGCCCCGCCACATGGCTTGCCGCTTGGCCATAATTTTTGGCTTATGGACCGGCCCCCGACCGAACATCCGGGCGCGCTGGTGGCCGAGGTCATGCCCGGCGCCTTCCCCGAATGGGTGCTTGATGCCGGGATGCCGCCGCCCTTGCAGCGGGTTTATACCGCTTGGCTTGCCACGCTCATGGCCCTGCCGCCTGCACCGTCAGACCCGTTGGACAGGCTTGCAATGCGTATCCTTGCCTTGCACCATTGGCGGCGCATCGTGCTCAAACACAGCGCCCTTGCCGCAGCAATCCAGCCGCCCACATGGGCCGGGGCCGAATGCCGCCAGCGCATGGCGCAATTGCTGGCCGACCTGCCGCGCCAATCCCTATAGCTTTGCCAGCAGCTTCAGCGCCTTGCGCAAAGCAGCCGCCTCTTGCGCGGTAAACGGTGCGGCGAGCCGGGCCTCATAGGCCTGTGCTTGCGTCCGCAGTTCGGCATAGGCCGCGTGGCCCTGATCCGTCAGGGCCAGCACCTCCGCCCGCCGATCCTGCGCCATCTCGCGCCGCCGCAAGAACCGCCGGGCCTCCAGCTTGGCCACCGCTCGGCTGACCACGGTCTTGTGCAACTGCGCGCGGTCACAAATCTCTTTCGCGGTCATCTCGCCATAACGGCCAAGGTGAAACAGCACCCGCCATTCCGTGCGCAACATGCCGTAGCGGGTTTTGTAATGCACCTGAAAGCCAAGGCTGGCCTCTTCTGCCGCGAGGTTGAGCAGATAGGGCAGGAAATCTTTCAGATCGAAATCAGGTTCATCACGCATTCCGCCTCATACCCCCTTGTTAGTTACATTTTCAACTATTATCGCAAATACATCTTTCGCAGGAGGCCGCCGCATGAACACGCAAACCCCCGCCAGCCGCATGATTTCCGCCGCCAGCCCGGTCGGCACGACCGAAGGCTACATGCCCGGCTTCGGCAATGATTTTGAAACCGAGGCGCTGCCCGGCGCGCTGCCGCAAGGCATGAACAGCCCGCAAAAATGCAATTACGGGCTTTATGGCGAACAGCTGACCGGCACCGCCTTCACCGCCCCCAGCCACCAGAACGAGCGGACATGGTGCTACCGCATCCGCCCCTCGGTCAAACACACCTCGCGCTTTACCAAGATTGACCTGCCCTATTGGAAATCCGCCCCGCATGTGGACCCCGATGTCATCAGCCTTGGCCAGTACCGCTGGGATCCGGTGCCCCATTCGGAGACCCCGCTGACATGGCTCACGGGCATGCGCACCATGACCACGGCGGGCGATGTGAACACCCAAGTCGGTATGGCGAGCCATATCTACCTTGTCACCGCCTCGATGGTGGACAGCTATTTCTTTTCCGCCGACAGCGAATTGCTAGTCATCCCGCAGGAAGGCCGCTTGCGGTTTTGCACCGAATTGGGCGTGATCGACCTTGCTCCGCAGGAAGTCGCGGTCCTGCCGCGCGGTCTGGTCTACCGGGTCGAGGTACTGGAAGGCCCCGCGCGCGGCTTTGTCTGCGAAAATTACGGGCAAAAGTTTGATCTGCCGGGGCGCGGCCCCATCGGTGCCAATTGCATGGCCAACCGCCGTGATTTCAAAACCCCGGTCGCGGCGTTTGAAGATCGCGAGGTGCCCTCCACCGTCACGGTCAAATGGTGCGGCCAGTTCCACGAAACCCCCATCGGGCACAGCCCTTTGGATGTGGTCGCATGGCACGGCAATTACGCCCCGGTGAAATATGATCTTTCCACCTATTGCCCCGTGGGCGCGATCCTGTTCGATCACCCCGACCCGTCAATCTTTACCGTTCTGACCGCGCCTTCCGGGGTGGAGGGCACGGCGAATATCGATTTTGTGCTGTTCCGTGAACGCTGGATGGTGGCCGAAGATACCTTCCGCCCGCCATGGTATCATAAGAACGTCATGTCCGAATTGATGGGGAATATCTATGGCCAGTATGACGCAAAACCCCAGGGCTTCGTGCCCGGTGGGATGAGCCTGCATAACATGATGCTGCCCCACGGCCCGGACCGCAACGCCTTTGACCGCGCCAGCAACGTCGCGCTGGAGGCCGAAAAGCTGGACAACACCATGTCTTTCATGATCGAAACCCGCTTCCCGCAGCACCTCACCGCATTCGCGGCCAATGAGGCTCCGTTGCAAGATGACTACATCGATTGCTGGGCCGATCTGGAAAAGAAATTCGACGGCACCCCCGGCAAGAAATAATCAAAGGAAGACCCCCATGGCCAAAGCCTTCGCCTCTCAAGGTGACATGACCGAAAAGACCATCACCTTTGACGAGATTGGCCGCGACCTTTGGGCCTTCACTGCCGAAGGCGACCCAAATTCCGGCGTCATCATCGGCGACGAGTCGGTGATGATCATCGAGGCGCAGGCAACGCCACGCCTCGCCGCCAAGGTCATCGCAAAGGTCCGCACCATCACCGACAAGCCAATCAGCCATCTGGTGCTGACCCATTACCATGCCGTGCGGGTGCTGGGGGCCTCGGCCTATGGCGCGGGCCAGATCATCATGGGGGATGCCGCGCGCGCCATGGTGGTGGAACGCGGGCAGGAAGATTGGGACAGCGAGTTCCAACGCTTCCCCCGTCTCTTTGAAGGGCATGAAAGCATTCCCGGCCTCACTTGGCCCACCACCACATTCAGCGACAGCATGACGGTTTACCTTGGCAAACGCCGGGTTGATCTGCACCACCTTGGCCGCGCCCATACGGCAGGCGATATCGTCATTCATGTGCCTGATGAAAACGTGATGTTCACCGGCGATATCGTCGAAGATCACTCCGCGTGCTATTGCGGTGACGGGCATTTCGCCGATTGGGGCCACACGCTTGATAATATCGCCAGCTTTGATCTGGATGCCATTGCGCCGGGCCGTGGTGCGGCACTGATCGGCAAGGCCGCCGTAAGCCGCGCGATTGGAAGCACGCGGGATTTTGTCGAAAGCACCTATGCCCCCGCCGCCCGTGTCGCCGCGCGCGGTGGCAGCCTGAAGGAGGCATGGGACGCCGTGCGCGCTGCCTGTGACCCCAAGTTCAAAGATTACGCGATCTATGAGCATTGCCTGCCCTTCAACGTCGCCCGTGCCTATGACGAGGCCCGCGGCATCGACACGCCCCGCATCTGGACCGCCGCGCGCGATCTGGAAATGTGGGCGGCACTGCAAGACTGATCGGCAGCCGGGGGAAGTTCGGGGAAAAATGGTAGACGTTCGTTACGACATCGCTTTCCGGCTCTATCCCTACGTGCGGGTGTCCGCCCAAGATGCCGCGCCCTTGCGCCATCCGGTTGTGATCGTTGGCGGTGGCCCTATCGGCATGGCCGCCGCCCTTGATCTGGGCAAACGCGGCACGCCCGTGCTGGTGCTTGATGATCATGAGGGCGTAGGTCAAGGCAGCCGCGCGATTTGTTTTTCCAAGCGCACGCTGGAAATTGCGGACCGTCTGGGCTGCGCCGATGCGATGCTGGCCAAGGGTGTGCAATGGAATGTGGGGCGGGTGTTTCATGGCCCCGAACGCATCTTTGAATTCAACCTGCAAGCTGAGGCGGGGCACAAATACCCCGCCTTCATTAACCTGCAACAACCCTATTTCGAAAAATTCATCGTCGATGAAATTCGCGCAGCCCAAGCCGCTGGCGCGCCGATTGAAATCCGTGGGCAGAACCTAGTTACGGGCCTCGCCCAAAACGATGGCTTCGTGACACTGGAGGTCGAAACCCCCGACGGCCCCTACCAGATAGAGGCCGATTGGCTGATCGCCTGCGATGGCGCCCGCTCGCCTTTGCGTGACATGATGGGCCTGGGCTTTGAAGGCCGGGCGTTTGAGGATAATTTCCTGATCGCCGATGTCAAAATGACCGCCGATTTCCCGACAGAGCGCTGGTTCTGGTTTGAGCCACCCTTCAAAGGGGCGGGCCAGTCAGCGCTGCTGCACAAACAACCCGACAACATCTGGCGCATTGATTTTCAGCTTGGCTGGAACATCGACCGCAAGGCGGAACTGGACCCCGCCCGCATCCGCGCCCGCGTTGACGCCATGCTTGAGGCGCAGACGGGCACCATCCCGCCCTATGAGTTGGAATGGACCTCAATCTACACGTTCCAATGCCGCCGCATGGAAAAGTTCCGCCATGGCCGCGTGTTCTTTGCCGGCGATGCCGCGCATCAGGTCTCGCCCTTTGGCGCGCGCGGGGCCAATTCCGGCCTGCAAGATACCGAAAATCTGGCGTGGAAACTGGATCTGGTGCTGCGCGGGCTTGCGCCTGATGCATTGCTCGACAGCTATAGCCCCGAGCGGGTCTTTGCTGCGGATGAAAACATCCTCAACTCCTCCCGCGCCACGGATTTCCTGACGCCAAAATCTGATGTCAGCAAAGCCTTCCGCAATGCGGTGCTGAAGCTGGCACAAACCCACGCCTTTGCGCGTCCGATGGTCAATTCCGGGCGGCTTTCGGTGCCCTGCACCTATGACGGCCTGCCCCTGAACGGGCCGGATGCCCTGAACGGCCCCGCGCGCAGCCGGGTCGGTGCGGTCTGCCCCGATGTGCCCTTGGGCGAGGGCTTCTTGCTCAACCAGCTTGGCCGGGGCTTCACCTTGCTTGGCATCAACACGCAGGTGCCGGACAGCCTGACGGAATCCGGTATCGCGGTCACGCCCCTACAGCTTTCCGCACAAGATGGCCCCCTTGCTGAACGCTATCTGGGCGCGGCCCCGGCGGCCGTCTACCTCATCCGCCCTGATCAGCATATCATCGCGCGCTGGCCACTGTTTAATGATGCCGCAACCCGCCAAGCCCTGCGCCGCGCCATTGGAAAGGCCTGACCCATGCCGCTGAACACCGCGCCAAACCTGCCCGATCCTGACGGCTTTTATGACGAATTGCTGCGTGCGCATGAAGGGCTGAGCCAAGCCGAAAGCGAGGCGCTGAACGCCCGGCTGATCCTGATCCTGTGCAACCATATCGGCGACGGCGAGGTGCTGCGCGAGGCCCTGCGCGCCGCCGCCGCATAACGTCCCGGCCCCTTTCGCCACAAGTCAGGTTCACAACCGGGTGATCCGCGCCATCTGGCGCGCCCTTGCTGTTTGCAATTTCCCGCGATCTTCGCCAAATTCCCCACAGCGCCACCGGACATGAGGGGAACAAAATGTCTTTCAAGAAAACCGACGAAGCCTTGGCCCGCCTCAGCCCCGAACAATTCCGCGTAACCCAAAGAAATGGCACCGAACGCCCCTATACCGGCGAATATGATGACCATTTCGCGCCCGGCATCTACGTTGATATCGTCTCGGGAGAGCCGCTCTTTGCCTCATCGGCCAAGTTCAATTCCGGCTGCGGTTGGCCTGCGTTTTCCAAGCCTATCGTTACTGGCAATGTCAATGAACTGCACGATAGCGCCCATGGTATGATCCGTACCGAAGTGCGCTCTGCCCATGGCGACAGCCACCTTGGCCACGTGTTCAACGATGGCCCGCGCGAGATGGGTGGCCTGCGCTATTGCATCAACTCCGCCAGCCTGCGCTTTGTTCCGCGCGATGATATGGTGGCTGCGGGCTATGGCGATTACCTTGATCAGGCGGACGCGGGCTGATGGGCCAGCCGCTTCACCT
>CALEMZ010000013.1 GCA_937910975.1 uncultured Pseudorhodobacter sp.
GTCCCAATACATGAAAATTGAAATAACCTGGTAAAAAATACCCAATGCTATAGTCGATCACCTGGTCCGCATCCAGGTAAAGCTGTGAACTCAATCTTAACAACACGTCACCACGCTGAATTTCTAAGGCTTTAGCCACATAGGATGGGGCGCTTCTCGCATTTACAGCTATTTTCGCCATCGTAGGCGAATCACCTCGAGCAATCAAAAAATCCAGCACAGAGCCTCGAAATTTATCAGGAAGCTCATCTTCTGAGAGAAAATTGCTGGGCAAAGTATCGACCAGAAATGCAGCTGGGCGCTTATCCGTACTCATCACACGTGAAATTCGAATCAAGGGAGTCTTAAGCGGAACGTTCAGTTTTTGGGCCTGCTTCTCTGTAGCAGAGACTTGCTCAACCCGGAAATCTTTTACTAAAACAGTCATCCCCATGCGTTGGGCCATTGTTTCGATACTCTCCAGGACCTCCAGACCACTTTCCAAAACTGGCACCTGCCCAACGACAAAGGTTCCCGCTCCCTGCCGCCTGCGGATAAGACCCTGCGTCTCAAATGTTCGCATTGCCTCACGTAAAGTTGCGCGCGATACGCCCAATTGTTTTGCCAGCTTTGGCTCTGAAAGCAAACGTTCTCCCGCCGGGATTGTCGAGATCAAAACTCCCAGGTCCGCTTGTAATTTTTGAAAAGGCGAATTCACAGCCATATTTATTTTCCCGTCTCAATCACAGGGATTAATTCAAAATTAATCACATCAACCAGACCCATATCTGAAATTCTCAGTTCAGGGATCACAACCAAGGCCAGCAAACTCAACTGCATATTCGGGTTACTCAAGGTACAACCGCAAGCCTTGAAACCACCCAGAACGGTGGTAGCCTTTTGCGCCACAATTGAAGCCTCTTCGGTAGACATCAAACCTGCTATCTCCAACTCGACCAACCCGATCACCTTGCCGTCTTTGACGACCACCTGCCCCCCACCAACTTCTGCGAGCTTATTGGCCGCAATTGCCATATCTTCCTCACTCGTTCCGGTCACCAGCATATGATGGCTGTCGTGCGCAACCGTTGAAGCAATCCCGCATTTTTCCGAAAAGCCAAATCCGCTTACGAGACCAACGGTCACATCACCGGTGGCTTTATGCCGCTCAACCAAGGCAAGCTTGGCAATATCAGCCCCCCCTTCCTTCCCCCCCGCGAGCGGTAAGGAAACTTCACCATCCTCCACTGCGACTTCCAACTTCAGATGTTTTGTCGGGGCCTGGTTTTCGATCACACCAATAACATTGGCCGTGACGCTCTTGCCCACAGTTGCTTCCGTTTTCAGGGCAAAATCTTCGGCTTCGAGCGGATGCCCCAACTTGACAGAATCTCGCGCCCAAACAGGGTAATCCACGCTCGGGAGATCAATCGTGATCTTGCCTTTCTGCGCGATGACCTGCCCTTTGGCAATCACCGTCTCCGGGTGAAAATCGTTCAAATCTTCAACAAGCAGCACATCTGCCCAGCGGCCAGGAGCGATCATGCCCATTTCACGGGTCAGGCCGAAGTGTTCGGCGGTGTTGATCGTCATCATCTGAAGTGCAGTTAACGGTGGCAAGCCAGTGTCAATGGCGTGGCGCAACACTCTGTCCATATGCCCATCTTGAGTAAGAGTCCCCGCATGGGAATCGTCTGTGCACAAGATAAAGCGGCGCGAATCCAGTTTATGCTTAAGGATCGCATCCACCTGTCCTTCCACATCCAGCCAGCCGGAGCCGTAACGCAGCATGGCCTTCATCCCCTGGCGAACACGGGCGATCGCATCTTCAACGCGGGTGCCCTCGTGATCATCCTCGATCCCGGCGGCAACATAGCCATGAAAATTTGTACCCAGATCAAGATTAGGATAATGTCCACCAATCACCTTCCCGGCATCGCGGGTGGCGGATACCTCAGCCATCATTTTCTCACCAGCGTTGAAAACGCCGGGGAAATCCATCACCTCGCCAAGCCCAATGATTCCCGGCCAGGTCATCGCTTCAGCGACATCGTCGGGGGTGATCTCAGCACCTGGCGTTTCAAATCCCGGCGCAGAGGGGACACAGGAGGGCATTTGCACCCAAACGTGGATCGGCTGATCGGCGGCTTCATCCACCATCAATCTGACACCCTTCAGCCCAAAAACATTGGCGATTTCATGAGGATCTATGAAGATGCCGGTGGTACCGCGTTTGGCAACAGCACGCACAAATTCGGTAACGGTGACCATTCCTGATTCGACATGCATATGCCCATCGAGCAGACCTGGGACAAGATATTTTCCACCCGCGTCAATGACTACGGTGTCTTGCGAAACAGTATGCGAGGCATCTTCGCCAACATAGGCGATATGCCCATCCACAATAGCAATGTCGGTGTTAGGGATGAATTCGCCCGATTGAACGCTCACCCACACACCGTCACGAATAACCATATCGGCGCTTTCGCGTCCCATGGCAACGTTGACGAGTTTCTTTGTAAGGTTGAGAGAAGAGGTCATAAATTTTCTTTCGTATAAATGCAGGAAATCTTTTTAGCGGTCCAATAATCTTTTTGCAGCTTTATTATGCTTCTCAACCAATTTGCTTTCATCCACATGAACTAGCTGGCTTTCCTTAATAACAAATTTACCGTTCACAACAGTGTAATTCGCTTTGACGGGTTGGGCGAAGATGGTCGCGGCAACAGGATCATGCAAGGCGCCTGCGTAGTCGAGGGTATTTAATTTGATGGCGAAGAAATCAGCACATTTGCCTACTTCAAGGGAGCCGATATCGTTGCGTCCTAAAACGGCTGC
>CALEMZ010000014.1 GCA_937910975.1 uncultured Pseudorhodobacter sp.
TTGCTTGCGTTTTTCGATGGCGTGTTTGAGCGTACAATGCGCCGCTGGCTGTCATGACATTAGCTATTTCGCCAGCCGCACGAACGGCTTTGGCGGAATGGCTGGCCCATCTGCGGGCTTTGGACGGCGCGGCTGATAACACCTTGAAGGCCTATGCCACGGATGTTTCCGGCTATCTCGCGTTTATGGCGCAGCATCGGGGGGGAACCGAGGGGCTGCGCGGGCTGGTGACCCTGCCGCAAACCGATATGCGGGCCTGGATGGCCCATGAACGCGGGCGCGGCGTTGGGGCGCGCTCGATGGCGCGGTCACTATCGGCGGTGAAGGGGTTTACCGCTTGGCTGGCGGACCGTGAAGGGGAAGATGCCACAGCCGCCCTTTCCACACGTGCGCCCAAGTTCCGGCGCAAATTGCCACGGCCTTTGGCCGAGGACATGGCCATGCAAGTACTTGAAGTCGTTGGTGATGATGCGCGCGAAGAATGGGTCGCGGCGCGCGATACCGCTGTGGTGACGCTGCTTTACGGCTGCGGCTTACGGATATCAGAGGCGCTGGGGCTGACCGGGGCCACCTACCCGGTTCCGGGCGTTTTGCGTATCATCGGCAAGGGCGGAAAAGAGCGGTTGGTCCCGGTGCTTCCCGCCGCGCAACAGGCTGTGGCGCGCTACGTAAGCCTTTGTCCTCATGATATTTCTGCCGCCACCCCCCTGTTCAGGGGCGTGCGGGGCGGGGCGTTGAACCCAAGGCTGATTTCGGCGGCGATGGAACGGGTGCGGGCGCGTTTGGGCCTGCCTGCCACTGCGACCCCGCATGCGCTGCGCCATTCCTTCGCAACCCATCTGCTCAGTGCGGGCGGCGATTTGCGGGCTATACAAGAACTGCTGGGGCATGCCTCCCTTTCCACCACCCAAGTCTACACTGCTGTTGATACTGCCCGGCTGATGGAAGTATACGCAAAGGCGCATCCGCGCGCCTAATATTAGCATCTTCGAAAGCAGTCACCTTATGACGTTGAAACTAAAGGCACTTTTGGTTCACCTCCTCACAGCATCCGGCGCGGTATTGGCAATGTTGGCCATGCTTGCCGCGGTGGATGAAAACTGGAGCCTGATGTTTTGGTGGCTGGTCATTGCGCTGGTTGTCGATGGCATCGACGGGCCACTGGCGCGCCGCTATCACGTGAAAACCAATTTCCCGATCTATGATGGCGAGCTGCTGGACCTTATCGTCGATTACCTGACTTATGTGTTTATTCCGGCCTTTGCGCTGTTCAAATCGGGCCTGCTGCCGGATTGGACGGGATGGATCATTATTATCGTCATCACCTATGGTTCGGTGATTTACTTTGCCGATACGCGAATGAAAACAAAGGATAATTCCTTTTTCGGCTTTCCCGCTTGCTGGAATATGTTCGTGCTGGTGATGTTCGCCTTGCAGCCGGGGTATTGGGTAATTTTGGGTTTTGTGGTGGCGCTCACGGTGGCGATGTTCTTGCCATTGAAGTTCATCCACCCGACCCGGACGGAGCGCTGGCATTGGGTCTCTTTGCCGATGGCCTTCGGCTGGACCTTCTTTGCGGGCTGGGCAACATGGGTGGATTTTCACCCCGAGTCCTGGGCGCATTGGGGGCTGGTTGTGACTTCGCTATATCTGGTCTTTGCCGGCATCGCGCAGCAGATTATCCCTGAAAAACAGCCGTAGGTTTTGCGTAGCACATCTGTAGCGACAAGGCGCAGAACGCCGGGCCTCAGATCAACAGCCCGCCGGCACCTTCCAGCTTGAGCAAAGCAACCTTGGTTTCCACCCCTCCGGGCGCTGAAAACCCGCCAAGGCTGCTTGCCCCAAGCACCCGGTGGCAGGGAATGAGGATCGGAATCGGGTTTGCCCCGCAAGCCTGCCCGATGGCCTGCGCCGGGCGGCCCAGATCGCGGGCGAGGTCGCCGTAGGTGCGGGTTTCGCCGTAAGGAATGGCAAACATCGCGCGGCGCATCTGTTCCTGAAAGCCGGCGCCAAAATCCAGCGGCAGGTCGAACACCTGCCGCTCGCCCGCGAAATACTCGCCCAATTGGCGGCAGGCTTCGCGCAAAAGCGGGGTCGGGTCACTGCGCCGTGAAGCCCAATCAATCCGGGTGATAAGCCCGCCCTCTTCGACCACCGAAAACGGCCCGAAGGGGGAATGGAACACGGCTTGTTTCATCGAGGGGCTTTCTGCAAAGGAGCCGAAATCAGCGCGGGAGAGTTATGGCATCGCATTGATGGGAGGTGAAGGAAAGGCCGGTGATGGCCATTGCCAGGGCAATCGCATTTCAAAAGTTTATCAGGAGAGAACGCAGGAAATTGTCG
>CALEMZ010000015.1 GCA_937910975.1 uncultured Pseudorhodobacter sp.
GTCGAACTGGATAGGCAATTTGCTTATTATGATGTGAAATTCACTTCCGTCTCCGGCCTCGCCCGCGCCTCAGATGTGCGCTTTGCAGGCCTGCCCGTGGGTCAGGTCGTCGCGGTGCGGCTCTCGCCCGACAATGACGGCACCATCCTTGTCCGGCTGGAGGTGGTGCAAAATACCCCCGTGCGGATGAACTCAATCGCGACCATCGAAAGTCAGGGGCTAACCGGTGTTTCCTATGTCGGGATCAGCGCCGGCGATGCACATGAGCCTTTGCTGCGCGATGTTTCAGACCTTGCGATCCCGCTCATTTCCCCCGGCCGCTCTATGATACAAAGCCTGTCCGAGGATGCCCCCGAACTGGTGAGCGAAGTGCTGGAAGTGGTGCGAGACCTAAGAAAGCTGATCAACGATGAAAACGTGGGCCGGATCGACAACATCCTCATCAACGTCGACCGCGCTTCTGAAGGCTTCGCCCAATCACTGGACGATTTTTCGGTGGTCGCAGGTGCCATCTCCGGCTTCGCGATCGAAATCTCAAACTTCAACGTGATGCTCGAAGACCTCACCACCAATGCAGAAGCATTGTTTGAAACCGCCGATCAAACGCTTGTGTCGATTCAGGATCTGACAAAGGAAACCCAGACCACGGTTGCATCTGGTGCCAAAGCGTTGGAACAGACCACCCGAACACTGGCCAAAGCCGAAACCTACATCGATCAAGATCTTGCTACGACTACCAAACAATTGAGTGACGGCCTGCAAGAGGCCCGCGCCCAGATAGCAAGCCTGAGCAATGACGCCCATGCCATGCTGAGCGAGTTCAAAACAGCCGGCGAAACAGCCACCGCACGACTCACCGAAGCCAAAGCCACAATCAAAGCCACCGATGCCGTGATCGAGCAGCTCGACGAAACCCTCATCACGATGGATAAAGCCTCGATCAATTTCGATCTGCTTGTGACCGTTGACGGTGCCGCCCTTGTGGCAGAGGCCCGCGCAGCCCTTGCGCCGATAGCCGAGGCCACCAAAGCTGACCTGCCCGGCATGGTCGCCGATATCCGCGCGGCCACGGCTACCGCCAATAAGGTCATGACCGATGTCGGCAATTCTCTCACCTCCGCCAGCGTCAAGGTGGATGGGCTGATGGATGATGCCAGCGCCTCGCTCGCCGCCGTGACCGACAGCTTCTCTCGCGCCAACACCACGCTAGAGGCGATCAACTCCGCGCTTGCCGTGGGCGAACGTACGCTTGTGGCTGCCGAAAGCACCTTCCAAGGCGCCGACCGCGTGATCAACGAAGATATCGCCGCCATATCTGCAGATCTGCGGCGCACCATCGACGGACTGAACCAGGCCATCGCCGGGGTCTCGGATGCGGTTCCACAAGTGACCGCCGATGTCACTGCCGCCTCCAATGCCGCCCGCGAAACCTTCGAACGCGTCTCGCGCACCGTCGCGGCCTCTGACCCGTCGGTCCGCGACTTCGCCACAACAGCCCTGCCCCAGTTCACCAAGCTGGCTCGCGAAACCCGTGACCTGATCAACAACCTTGACCATCTGACCAAACAGATCCAGCGCGACCCCGCGCGGTTCTTCTTGGGGGCCGATGTCCCCGTCTACAACCGATAACTTGAAAGAGGTCTTGTCATGACCCCCCGCAAACTTAGCAGCCAACTTAGCCGCCCGGCCCTGCTCGCACTCGTGGCCACGGTGCTCCTGTCCGGCTGCTCAGCCCTCTCCGTGCTCAGCGGTGCCACCACCCCGCTCAATGCGTTTGATCTTTCCGCCCCGGCAAACCCACCCGTGGCCCGCAGCAGCTCCTCACGGCAAATCGTGGTGGAACTGCCAACCGCCCCCGGCGCGCTGAACACCGACCGCATCTTGATCCGCCCGCATCCCCTGCAAGCGGCCTATCTGCCCGATGGCCAATGGGCCGAAGAAACCCCGACCATGGTCCAAACCCTGCTGGTACGCACTCTGGAAGATAGCAACGCCTTTCGCTATGTCGGCCGCCGCCCGCTCGGCGCCTCAGGCGATTACGCCCTTGTCACCGACCTCACCGATTTTCAGGCCGAGGCGGGCAGCGCAGGCAATTCCGCCACGATCCGCCTGCGCCTGACTGCGCGGCTGGTGCGCGAAGATGACGCTGCGATCCTCGCCTCACGCAGCTTCACGGCCAGCGCCGAGGTCGCCTCAACCGAGACCCTCGCCCTTGTCGAAGGCTTCAATCTGGCCAACCAAAGCCTTCTTGCAGATATCTCCACTTGGGTGCTGGGAACCCTCAATATCAGCGTGACGCGTTAAAACGAAATCCAGAAAATCCTAATCGGGTTTTCCGGGCTTCAAGCCTTGCGATGCGCCGCTCTAACAAGACCCAAAGGCCCGCCCCGGCTTTCTTTTCGGAAATAAGTATCCTGGGGGGTGAATGGGCCTCAAGGCCCAGAGGGGGGCAGCGCCCCCCCCGCCCGGCCAGCGGAATGCCGTTCAGATCACCATATCATCGCGGTGGATCAGCGCCGCGCGCCCGCCATAGCCCAAAATGGCCTCGATCTCGCCGGACCGATGTCCCGCAATCGCGCGGGCCTCAATAGCGGTGTAACGCACCAGACCCTTGCCCAATGCCTCACCCGCAGGCCCCACAATCGCCACCGGATCACCGCGACCAAAGCTGCCTACCACCGCACTAACTCCCGCCGGTAGAAGCGATTTTCCCGCTTGCAAAGCCAGCACAGCGCCCGCATCCACCCGCAACTCGCCCCTTGGCTTCATCGCATTGATCCAACGCTTGCGCGCCAGTTGCGGATCGGCCTGACTTACAAACCATGTCCGCGCAGCACCTTGCGCCAGCGCCTGCAAGGGCCGCATAGCAGAGCCTTCCATGACCGCCATCGCGCAGCCCCCCGCCACCGCAGTCTTGGCCGCCAGCAGCTTGGTCTTCATCCCACCTTTCGACAGGCCGGAAATCGGATCCCCCGCCATCGCCTCAATCGCGGGCGTGATCCGCTCCACCACGTCAAACCGCGTGGCCGAAGCGTCTTCCTTCGGATTGGCCGAATAGAACCCATCCACATCTGACAGCAAGATCAACTGATCCGCCCCCACTGTCACCGCAATCTGTGCGGCCAAACGGTCATTATCGCCAAAGCGAATTTCATCCGTCGCCACCGTGTCATTCTCATTCACGATCGGCACCACACCAAGACTCAACAATGTCTCCAGCGTGGCGCGGCAATTCAGATAGCGCCGCCGGTCTTCCGTATCCTCCAACGTCACAAGCACCTGGCCTGTGGTGATGCCATGCGGGGCGAGCACCTCTTCATAGGCCCGCGCGAGCCGAATTTGCCCCACCGCCGCCGCCGCCTGTGATTGCTCCAGCGGCAGTTCAGCATGGGGCAACCCCAACACCGTGCGCCCCAAAGCGATGGAGCCAGAGGAGACAATTACAACATCCGTTCCGCGCGCCTTGGCCTCGGCCACATCCAGCGCCAAAGCCTGTAGCCAATTCAGCCGCAAGCCATGTATCCGGTCCACCAACAAGGCAGAACCGATCTTGATAACAAGTCGTTTTGCGGTACGAATATCAGGGGCGGTCAGGGTTGCCACGGTGCTTCTTCCGTCACAACTACCCGGCCCTCCAGTATCTGTGCATAAATCCGGCGCAGCACTTCCGCTAGCCCTTGGTTCGACACGCCAGAGATCGCAAATACCTCACCCTCAGCCACCGCTTGCAACTCCGCCAAACGCTCTGCCAGGGTTTCCTCATCCAAAGCGTCGATCTTGTTCAGCGCCGTGATCCGGGGCTTATTGCCCAGTTCCTCGGCATAGGCCTCCAACTCAGTCACGATGGTCTGGTAATCTTGGGCCACATTCTCCGACGTGCCATCAACCAGATGCAGCAGCACCGTGCAACGCTCCACATGCGCCAGAAACTGCACGCCAAGGCCCCGCCCTTCCGATGCGCCCTCGATCAGCCCAGGAATATCAGCCATCACGAATTCATGTCCGTCGATACCGACAACCCCAAGGTTC
>CALEMZ010000016.1 GCA_937910975.1 uncultured Pseudorhodobacter sp.
GGGCCGCTGATCTTGATCGCGGTGGGGCTCAGCCTTGGGTTTCGCGCCGGTATCTGGAACATCGGGGCCGAGGGCCAGTATATCATGGGCGCGGTTTTCGGGGCCTCTGTGGCGCTGGCAATGTTTCCCACCGAAAGCCGGATGATATTCCCTGTGATGATCGTCGCCGGGGCCTTTGGCGGCTGGGTTTGGGCGATGATCCCCGCGATTTTGAAAACACGGTTCAACACCAATGAGATTTTGGTGTCCTTGATGTTGGTCTATGTGGCGCAGACCATCTTGTCCAAAGCCGCAACCGGGTTCTTGCGCAACCCGGACGGCATGGGCTTTCCCGGCAGCCGCAACTTCTCCAGCTATCCCGCCGCGCGCAATGTGGAATTGATCCAAGGCTCCGGGATGCATTGGGGTGTGGTCGCGGCCTTTATCGCCGTGATTGCGGCCTATGTTTTGCTGCAACGCCATATGCTTGGCTTTCAGATCAAGCTTTCGGGCCAAGCACCGCGCGCAGCCCGGTTTGCCGGTGTGCAGCCCACGCGGCTGATCGTGCTGTGTTTGGGGATATCGGGGGCATTGGCCGGGGTTGCGGGCATGTTCGAGGTTTCCGGCCCTGCCGGACAGATCAGCATCGACTTTGCTTCCGGCTACGGCTTTACCGCGATTATCGTGGCTTTCCTTGGGCGTTTGAACCCGCTGGGCATCTTGCTTGCCGGGCTGGTGATGGCGCTGACCTATGTCGGCGGCGAGATGGCCTCGACCAATCTGGGCCTGCCTTCGGCCGCTATTCAGGCGTTTCAGGGGATGTTGCTGTTCTTCTTGCTGGCTGTGGATTTGCTGTCCAACTACCGTATTCGACTGATGAAAGGGAGGGCCGCGTAATGGACTTGGGAGGGATCAACCCCGCTGTACTAGTGGCCTCGCTTATGGTGGCTTCGGTGCCGATCATGCTTGCCGCAATCGGCGAATTGGTGGTGGAAAAGGCTGGTGTTCTGAACCTTGGGGTTGAGGGCATGATGATCATGGGCGCTATTTGCGGCTTCATCACGGCAGTGACAACGGGCAGCCCCTTGCTGGGCTTTATCGGCGGGGCGCTGGGTGCTGCGGTGCTGAGCCTTGTTTTCGCGGTTCTGACCCAAGTGTTACTGGCCAATCAGGTGGCAACGGGACTGGCGCTCACCTTGTTTGGTCTGGGCCTGTCCAGCCTGATGGGCCAAGGCTATGTCGGTATCAAACCGCCCTTGACGGGTCAGGTCAACTTTGGGCCGCTGGCGGATATTCCGGTGCTGGGCAAGGTGTTGTTTCAGCATGATCCGATGGTCTATCTGGCCATCGGCATAGTAGCCGCCGTCTGGGCGGTGCTGCGCTTTACCCGGATAGGTCTGATCCTGCGCGCGGTGGGCGAAAACCATGACGCGGCACATGCTCTGGGCTATAAAGTGACTCGAATCCGCATTCTGGCGATTCTCTTTGGTGGGGCGATGGCGGGCTTGGGTGGGGCCTATCTCAGCCTGATCCGGGTGCCGCAATGGACCGACGGGATCACGGCGGGGGCGGGTTGGATTGCGCTCGCGATTGTGGTGTTTGCCAGCTGGCGACCATGGCGCGTACTGATCGGTGCCTATCTTTTTGGCGGAATTTCGGTTTTGCAGCTAAATCTACAAGTTGCCAACGTTCCGATCCCGCCAGAGTACTTGTCGATGTCGCCTTATCTGATAACCATTCTGGTGCTGGTGATCATGTCATCGGGCAAAGGGCGAGGGGCGTTGAACGCACCTGCGGCCCTTGGTCAGAATTTCCACGCTTCGCGCTAGTCGCGCGGCCAAAACCAAACCGGGCCGGATGCGCCCGAACAACTGGGAGTTAAAAATGAACCGTAGAACTTTGATGGCAACCGCAGCGTTGGGCCTCGGCCTTGCCTTTGGCGGCGGTGGCGCACATGCGGCAGGGATGGACAAGGTCAAGGCCTGTTTCGTCTATGTTGGCCCGGTCGGCGATGGCGGCTGGACCTATCAGCACGAGCAAGGCCGTGTGGCCCTGGCTGCGGCTTTTGGTGATAAGGTCGATGCGACCACCTATCAAGAAAACGTGCCAGAGGGCGCTGATGCGGAGCGTGTGCTGACACAGATGGCGCTGAGTGGCTGCAACATCATCTTTACCACCTCTTTCGGATATATGGATGCGACCAATGCCGTGGCCGGGAAATTCCCGAATGTCATGTTTGAACATGCGACCGGTTACAAGCGCGACCATTCGAATGTTTCCAGCTACAACGGGCGCTTCTATGAAGGCCGCGCGGTTCAGGGCACCATTGCGGGCCGGATGACCAAAACCAACAAGATCGGCTATATCGCTTCCTTCCCGATCCCAGAAGTGATTATGGGCATCAATAGCTATTACCACCATGCCAAGTTGGTGAACCCGGCAGTGGAACTTTCGGTGGTCTGGGCCTTCACATGGTTTGACCCGGCGAAAGAAGCCGATGCGGCCAAGGCGATGATCGAGCAAGGCGTGGATGTGATCGCCGCGCACACCGACTCGACCGCACCTTTGGCTGAAGCTGCCAAAACACCCGGCGTGATCGGCTTTGGGCAGGCCTCGGATATGTCGACCTATGCTCCCAGCCCGCGTGTCTCCTCGATCATCGATAACTGGGCGCCCTACTATATCAAGCGCGTTGGTCAACTGCTGGATGGCACCTATGCGCAGGCAGATGCCTGGGAAGGCATTGCTGGCGGCGAAGTGGAAATCGGTGCGATCACTGACGCCGTTCCCGCAGAGGTGAAGGCCGAAGCCGAAGCCATGCGCGATGCGATTGGCGCTGGCACGTATCACCCCTTCACCGGCCCGATCAACAAGCAAGACGGCTCCGTCTGGTTGGCCGAAGGCCAAACCGCACCGGATGGCGATTTGCTGGGCATGGGCTTCTACATCGAAGGCATCACCGGCGATATTCCGAAATAAGGGACTGCGGCCCCGTGAAAGGGCTACAAAAAAACCAATGAAAGGGGCGGCAATCGTCGCCCCTTTATTCTTTGCAAACAGGCATAATAGGCTGGGCGGATGGATTACGATTTTTTGATCATTGGCGGCGGTATTGCCGGGGTATCTTGTGCTGCGCGTCTTTCAGGCGCGGGGCGGGTGTTGCTGTTGGAGGCAGTGCCTGCGCTCGCATATCACGCCTCGGGCCGCTCTGCCGCGCTATATGAGCCAAGCTATGGGCTTGGCCCGGTGGTGGCGCTGTCGATGGCCTCGGCCCGGTATTTTCACAGCGCCAAAGGCGTTCTCAGCCCACGCGGCATGATGATCATCGCCAAGGCCGAAGATCGCGCGGTGTTTGAGGCGGACGCAGCAGGGATGGATCTGGCCCCGATCACGCTGGAGGCGGCGCGGGCGATTGTGCCGATTTTGAACCCGGACACGGTGGCCCATGTGGCGCTGGCCGATCATGCCTGGGACATAGACACGGATTTACTGTTGCAGGGCTTTGCCCGCCAAGCCCGCGCGCAGGGCGCAAATATCCTCACCAAAGCCCCGGTCACGGCGATTGCGCGCATAGGCGCGGGCTGGCGGGTGGAAACCCCGCAAGGCAACTTTGGCACGCGAGTGCTTATCAATGCCTCGGGTGCCTGGGCTGATGTGGTGGCACAAATGGCCGGGATCACCCCTTTGGGGTTTACGCCGCTGCGCCGCTCCATGGCGCGAATCCCAGCGCCGGGGGGGCTGGATATCAGCCGCTGGCCGATGCTCTTTGGCGCAGGCGAAACATGGTACGCCAAGCCCGACGCAGGCGCGCTGATCGTCTCGCCCGCCGAGGAAGAGCCAAGCGTGCCGCATGATGCTTTTGCCGATGATATGGTGCTGGCCGAAGGCCTTGCGCGTTATGAGGAAATGGTAACCGAGCCCGTCACACGCCTGTTGTCAAATTGGGCCGGACTGCGCACTTTTTCCCCAGACCGGGTGCCAGTGATCGGGTTTGATACGGCAGAACCCGCGTTCTTCTGGCTGGCGGGCCAAGGCGGCTATGGCTTTCAATCCGCGCCCGCTGCCTCACAGCTTGCCGCCGATCTGCTAACCGGAGCACAAAGCGAGATCGCACCCGAGATCATCGCTGCCCTCTCGCCTCAACGCTTCACCTGAAAAAGTGCCTGCGCCGCGCATTTGCTGCCGCTAATCCGACCCTAATCACATTCAAAGCTTGATATACATCAAGGCGCAGCCCCGCGTGCCATGCGACCCCTGCACCGAATAACGCAGGAGCGCGAAATGGACTGGAAGACTAAGAACTCTGACATGCGGGACCAATTGCGGGTGATGAACCGCACCATCCCCGAGGTCGCCAAAGGTTTTGGCGCCCTGTCAAAAGCCGCAAAAGAAGCGCAAGTGCTGGATGCGAAAACTCTGGAATTTGTGGCCCTCGGCATCGCGATTGCTGAGCGCTGCGAAGCCTGCATCGGCTTTCACGTTGAGGCGCTGGCCAAAGCCGGGGGCAGCCGCGAAGAGCTGGGCGATGTACTGGGCATGGCGGTGCAAATGGGCGGCGGCCCAGCGCTGATGTATGCAGCAAAGGCGCTGGCCGCTTGGGATGAACTGGTGGGCGAAACGTAATTGGGCGCGGTATAACGGAAAAGCGGTGGGCTGATGGCCTCTGCGGATTTCGGCCGGACCTAAACCACGCCCCGTTTGGCGGATGACAAGGGCGGAACCGACTGTCAAATTGGCGGTCGGTTCTCTTTTGTTTTGTGGTGGCGCTGTGTGGGCTTCAATCCATGTCTTTTTGCTGCTGACGCTTGCAGCGGGCTGCCCCCCCTTCAACGCAGCGTCATGCCTTGCTTACCCTTGATCGCATGTCCCCTGCCCCGCATACTGACCTGAGGGATAAGGGGAGGCGACAATGCTCAAAGGCCGCAGTTGGGACGATTGGATCACCAGCTACTCACAAAGCCATCAGAACAAATGGAACCAGCTAACCCATACGATCGGGATTCCAATGATCGTGGTTTCGATCATCCTTGGGCTCTTGGCGCTGGTCTGGCCCGCGCTCTGGCTCTGGGCGGCAGCACTCTTCATCATCGGCTGGGCGCTGCAATTCATCGGCCACGCAATAGAGGGCAAACCGCCAGAGTTCCTGTCGGATTGGCGGTATCTGTTTGTGGGCACCCGCTGGTGGCTGGCCAAGATTACCAAGCGGCTATGACCGGGGCGCGGTAACGGGGCGGCGGAAGGTGGTTGACGGGATATCGCAACCGCCGCCTGGCCGTTTTGGGGCGAGCGGCGCTTTGCGGGACAAATCGGACGCATGTTACCGCTTGATTGCGTATCGATC
>CALEMZ010000017.1 GCA_937910975.1 uncultured Pseudorhodobacter sp.
CAAAACGTTAGTGCGCGCTCACCCCCGCCGCGTCACTTTCAACCAAATTCCATCCTTGGCCCGCACCGTCAAATGCGCCACCGGCACCGGCGCGCGCCCCGCCACAATCTCAAACCGAAAGGCCCGCACCAGCATTGCCAGCAACAACGGCCCCTCCACCATCGCAAACCCCGCCCCGGTGCAAACCCGAGGCCCCGCCGAGAAGGGTATAAACGCCTCGCGCCCACAAGCCCGCCCCGCCTCGGTCTGCCAGCGGCCGGGATCAAATTCATCGGGCCGCTCCCAAATTCTTTCGTGCCGATGCAAATGCCACGGGCTCAGCACCACCTGCGCCCCCGGCGCCACATCGCGCCCCCGAAGCGTTTCCGGGCAGCTATTCTCCCGCACCATCATCGGCACGGGCGGGTAAAGCCGCAATGTTTCGCGAAACACATCGCGGGCAAAGCGCAGCTTTCCCATCACCGCGAAATCCGGGGCCTCCGTCAGCACCCCCGCCTCCAGCGCGACCCGGTCCTGAACTTCCGGGGCCATCGCCAGCAAATATAGCGCCCACCCCAGCGCCGAGGCCGAGGTTTCATGCCCCGCCAGAAAGAAGATCGCGACCTGATCGATCATTTCTTCGGTCCCAAACCGCTCTCCCGTCACCGGGTCCGCCGTTGTCATGATCTTGGTCGCCAGATCATCCGGGGCCACCCCCGTCGCAATTTCTGCCGCGCGGGTTTCCGTCAACTGCCGGATCAACCCCCGGATCCGCGCCGCCGTCCGCTTCGTGCGCCCGGAATGAAAGCGTGGAAACCAGCGCGGCAAGGGCAGGAAAGCGGCCAAATTCAGGATCGGCTGGGCGCGTTGATAGGCGCGAAACTGGTCAAAAACCTCCGCCGCAATCTCATGCTCGATCGGGATCGAAAACAGCGTGCGAAAGATCACATCTGCCGCGGCATGGCTCATCTCCGGCTCAATCTCCTGCACGCCGGGCTGCATCCGCGCCACCGCCGCCTGCCCCGCCGCCACCATTTGCGGAAATGTCTCGCGTATGCGCCCGCCTTCAAAGGCCGGGTCGATAATCCGCCGCTGCCGCTTCCAAACCTCGCCATTGGTCACGAATACCGAATTGCCGAGCAAAGGGTTCAACCCCTCGCGTATCCGGTCGGATTTCGGGAAATAATCGGGCCGCTCGTTCAGCACCAGCCGGATCAGCGCCGGATCGTTGCACAGATAGCTGCGAAAGAACGGCGTCCGAAACTCTGCCATCCATGCCCGGTAAAGCCGCGCGGGCTGGGCCGAGAGGATGTCTTGCCGAAAAAGCCGGAAATAACGCCAGAGCGAAACTTTGTCGGGCCTTGCGGGCGGTTTGGGTGGGATCATGGGGCGCTCACCGAGGTGAATTTGTTAACGGGCGTCTCAATCCGCGATCGTGAGGCGGCCCGGCCCTTATAGCGCGCGCCAAGGGTCACAGGGCCTGCTGTGATCTGGAAATAATCGTAATCACCGGGCCGGTCAAAGGCGCAGAGATATTGAAAATGCAGTCGGAAAAACCGCCAGCGCAACTGCTTCCAACGCCCCGGCGACAATGTTTGCGTGAAGGACGCCGAAAACACCAACGGCCAGCGCTTGCCCGCCGGGGCCACGCCCGATACCGCAACCGGATCGCAAAGCGCAAAAGCGCAGCCATCGCCGGGGGCGGTCACGTCAACCCAAGTCAACGCCTTACTTGCCGAAAGATAGGCTAGATCGGCGCGCAACCGCTGTGCCGCGGGCAAGAATGACACCATTGGCACCACCTGCCCCAAAGACAAAAACGACAGGGCAGGCCCCTGTGCAGGCACCCGCCCCGCCCGCAGCAAATCGCTCAGCACAGAAATGGCCAGATGCACGCCGGAGGAATGGCCAACGACCAGCACCTCCTCCACCTCTTCGGTCAGGGTGGCGGCAATCACCTCACCAAATTCGGCCATCCGCGCCTCCAACTCTGGCGGGTTGGCACCATTCAACTGCGCGGAATATGCGTAATCATGCATCAGGTAATAGGCGAAAACCTTGTTGTCGATGCGCCGGAACCAGTGCAGCGCCGCCGCCGCCGCAACCGCCCCCAAGCCCGCGCCAAGTGCCGCACCCAACAGCCCCGGCAGGGCAAGCCCGCCCAGAACCCAGCCCGCCCAGAACAACCCCAGAGCCAGCACCAGTTGCACCAGCAAAAACACCACTGGGTAAAGCGCCGCGATCACCGGGCCTTTGCGCAAGCGCATCAGCCGCCACAGCGCGCCAGAGCCGATGTAAATCCACGCCGTGCGGAACAATTGCCGATAGGTGTCTAGCATCCCGGTTTCCATCGAGTTTTTCACGATGTCCGACCAGACCAGCACCTCTACCTGTGCGCCCACCCGCGCGCCACCTATCTCGGCCTCGACATTCCAGCCATAGGCCCCGCCCCCCGGTTTTGGCGAAAGCTGAAGGGAATAGCCTGAAATCGCAGCCTGCGCTGCGGCCTCCTTGCGGTAAAGCTCGCAGTAGCGGCGCGGATGAAAGGGGTCATAGCCCGGAATATAGAACACGCGCCGCCGCGAAACGGTGGTCGCGCCCCTCGTGGCACTGGCCGGATCGTGCTTTGCCATACTGCTGCCCTTCACATTCAGCGCCCATTATGCCGATAAATTTGGGCAAAACTATAGGGATAGCACAAGCGGCTAGCCCAAAGCGCTGAGGACCGGGAAGGTTTCCAGAAGCCAGAAGGAAAAGGCCGAAAAGGCCCCGGTCAGCAAGGCGACACCGACGATGACGAGTAGCCCCCCCATTGCCCGCTCAATCATCTTCATATGCCGCTTGAGCCGCGACATCACGCCGACGGCGCGCTCAATAAAGAGGGCAGCCAGAATGAAGGGCAGGCCCAGGCCCAAAGCGTAGATGCCGAGCAAGGTGGTGCCGCGCGTCAGGCTGGCTTCAGAGGCTGCCAACGACAGGATCGCACCAAGCTGCGGGCCGATGCAGGGCGTCCAGCCAAAAGCGAAGGCGAGGCCCAGAAGATAGGCCCCAAAGGCCGAACCACCCCGGTCACCAGCATCCAGTCGCGCCTCACGATCCAAAATGCCAATGCGGAAAATCCCCAGAAAATGCAGGCCGAAGATGATAACGACCCCCCCCGAGATTTTTGACAAAACATCCTGATATTGCAAAAAAAATGTGCCGAAAATCGAGGCGGTGAAGCCGAGAAACAAAAACACCGTAGACAAGCCAAGCACAAAGAAAACCGCAGGCAACAGCACACGGCGGCGTGCGGTGCTGCCCTTCATCTCACCCATGCTGATGCCGCCCATATAGGCCAGATAGGGCGGTACAATCGGTAAGACGCAAGGGCTGAGGAATGAAAGCACACCTGCAAACAATGCCACCAACATCGCCGGGAGAAGGGATGCGTCGATAAGGTCTATTCCGGGCATGATCGTTCCTATGGTTGCTCTTTGGTCTTAGCCTGTCCGAGAGCTCAGGTCACGCCGACAATTGGTCACGTTCGCGTGGCCCGGTGCTAAAGGAAAAGGGCGCAGGAATAACCCCGCGCCCTTGGCTGTCTGTTTATCTGCTCATCAGCGCCCGATGTTCCACCAACCACGGCGTCGCGGCTTTGCCTCAGTCGCCTCGGGTTCAGAGGCAGGGGGCTGAGTTGCAGCGACCTCTGCCGGTGCGGGCTGTGGCGCAGTGGCAACTTCCACAACCTGCGGTGCAGGCTCTGCCACCACGGGTTCTGGCGCTGCTGCCGCCGCAGGTACTTGCTCTGAAACCTCTGGCTTGGCCTTTGGTTTACGCGTCCGGCGGGCTTTCGGCTTTTCCGCTGGCTCTTCGGCTACCACCTCGGCGGCACTTTCAGCGACTGTTTCGACAACAGAGGCTTCAACCGTTTCCGCCTTGGGCTTGCGGCTGCGTGTGCGGCGTTTTTTCGGAGCCTCTTCCGTGGCTTCCGCCACCTCATCGGCTTTTTCCGCAGTCACGTCCGAAGCCACGGCCACGTCTACCTGATCTGCATCCTCATCCGAGCTGTCCTGATCACTGCCGTCGCCGCCTTCAGATCCGCTTTCACCATTGGCATCACTGCCGCGACGACGCCGACGACGCCGGCGCTTCTTGCGGCCATTGCCATCTTTTGGCTCTTCCTCTTGGGTGCTGACGGCTTCCGTCTCGGCATCCTCTTCCGCTTCGGTCGGGATATCGGGATCCTCGATCTCATCCACGGCGCTGCCCATCAGTGATGAGTTGCCAGAAATCGCAGCGGAAACCTCAACAACCGCGCGGGTGGCGGTTTTGAACTTTTCAATGGTGTAATCAGGGCTGATCAACGAAGGATCGGCCTCGATCCGTACCGACATGCCATAGCGCACCTCGATCATCGCGATATGTTCACGCTTTTGGTTCATCAAGAAGTTGACGACTGCGATGGGTGCGCGCAGCAGCACTTCCTTGCTACGCTTGCGAGTGCCTTCTTCTTCCAGCGCACGCAGAATGGTCAACGCCATGCTGTCATCCGAGCGGATGATACCCGTACCATGGCAATGCAGGCAAGGCTGGGTAGTGCTTTCCAACATGCCGGGACGCAGGCGCTGACGGCTCATCTCCAACAGACCAAAGCCTGAGATGCGACCGACCTGAATACGCGCACGGTCGGTTTTGAGATGGTCTTTCAGCTTCTTTTCCACAGCGGCGTTGTTGCGGCGGTCTTCCATGTCGATGAAGTCGATGACGATCAGGCCAGCAAGGTCGCGCAAGCGCAGCTGGCGTGCCACCTCTTCGGCAGCCTCCAGGTTGGTCTTGGTCGCCGTATCCTCGATCGAGCCTTCCTTGGTCGCACGGCCAGAGTTCACGTCAATCGCAACCAGCGCCTCGGTGATGCCGATGACGATATAGCCGCCGGATTTCAGCTGCACGGTCGGGTTGAACATGCCCGCAAGATAGCTTTCCACCTGATAACGGGCGAAAAGCGGGGTCTGATCCTGATAGGGCTGCACAGCCTTGGCATGGGATGGCATGATCATGCGCATGAAGTCCTTGGCGACACGGTAGCCTTCGGCACCCTCCACCAGCACTTCATCAATCTCGCGGCTATAAAGGTCGCGGATCGAGCGTTTGATCAGATTGCCTTCCTCATAGATCGCAGCGGGGGCGATGGATTTCATCGTCAGCTCGCGGATTTGTTCCCACAGGCGCATCAGATATTCGTAATCGCGCCGGATCTCCGGCTTGGTGCGCTTGGCCCCAGCCGTGCGGATAATCAGGCCAGCACCTTCCGGCACCTTGATTTCCGAAGCAATTTCTTTCAGCTTCTTGCGGTCATTGGCTTGGGTAATCTTGCGGCTGATGCCTCCACCGCGCGCGGTGTTGGGCATAAGCACGCAGTAACGGCCCGCCAGAGACAGGTAAGTCGTCAGTGCTGCCCCTTTATTGCCCCGCTCTTCTTTGACCACCTGAATCAGCATGATCTGGCGTACCTTGACGACCTCTTGGATCTTATAGCGGCGCGCGCGAGGGCGGCGCGGTGCGCGGATCTCTTCGGAGACATCCTCATCCGCAACCGACTCGATCTCGTCGTCGGTTTCGGAGGCCGTGTCCATGGCGCGGTAGGGCTCTTC
>CALEMZ010000018.1 GCA_937910975.1 uncultured Pseudorhodobacter sp.
CGGCTGTTTGGCGTTGTGGCTGCCCTTGTCGGCGCGCTAATCGTGATCCGCCCCGGTGCGGGCATCTTTACAATGGCTGCACTGTTGCCACTGGCGGGCGCGGTCTTCGCTGCCGCAAATGCGTTGATTACGCGCTGGATCGGGCCGCAAGAAAGTGTCTGGACCTCGATGGTATTTACCTCAGTCATCTGTACGACCATCGCCAGCCTGTCCCTACCCTTCGTCTGGGTGCCGATCGCCCCCGCCGATCTGCCAACATTCGCGCTGGTGGGTATCCTCGGCACGGTGGCGCAACTATGCCTGATCCGCGCCTTTACGCTGGCAGAGGCCGCCACGGTGGCCCCCTTTACCTATGTCGGAATTTTGTTCGCCTCGGTCTGGGGCTATCTGTTCTTTGGTAATCTGCCCGATCGTTGGACAATCATCGGCGCGCTTGTGATCGTGGCGGCGGGACTTTATGTCTGGCACCGGGAAACCCGTGTGATGCGGGCCCAAGGCCGGGCGGAATAATGGCGGAAACCAAGAAAAGCAAAACCGAACGCCTGCGCAACACCCTGTTGCGCGGCCTGATCGGGTTTTTGCTGGTCTTGCCCTACCGCTTTCGGGTGCCGCTGTGCGGTTGGGTCATGGCCTATGTCATCGCGCCGCTGGCAGGTTATGATAAACGGGTGCGTGATAATCTTGCGCTGATCTTGCCAGAATTGCCGCAAGCCGAGGTCAAGCGTCTGATGCGCGCGGTGCCGCGTAATGTGGGCCGCACCTTGATCGAGATCTATTCGGGCGCGGAATTCGTCGCCCGCGCCACGGCGGAACCATTGAAGGGCGAAGGGCTGGCCGCACTGGATGAGGCCCATGCCAGCGGGCGCCCTGTGATCCTTGTGACCGGGCATTTCGGCAATTATGACGCCAGCCGTGCTGCCTTGATTGCGCGCGGCTACCGGGTTGGTGCGCTTTATCGCCCGATGGGGGATGCCGATTTCAACACGCATTACGTCAAGGCAATCTCGCGCATCGGCACCCCGGTCTTTCCGCGCGGCCGTACCGGCCTTGGCGATATGGTACGGTTTTTGCGCTCAGGCGGGATGCTGGGGCTGCTGATGGATCAGCATATGAGCCATGGGGCAACATTGAGTTTCTTTGGCCACCCGGCGATGACCGCGCTTTCGGCGGCGGAGTTGGCGCTGAAATATGATGCACTGGTGGTGCCGACCTATGCGGTGCGCCGCGCCGATGGTCTGGACTTCGATATTATTATTGAACCGCCCATTTCGCACGGCACGCCGAAAGAAATGACCCAGGCGCTCAACGATTCGCTTGAGCGGTTGGTGCGGCAGCATCTGGATCAATGGTTCTGGATTCACCGTCGCTGGAAGTAGCAGGCGTTGGAAGTAGCTGGCGCGGGCCGCAACGCGCTTTAGCGCAGCACCGCTGTCGCCAAAATCTCTGCCGGGCCATCGGCCTGCAAAATCACTACAATTGGTTCAGCGCCTTCCACCTCGGCCCGCATCACCAAGGCCGAGCGGCCATCCCATTTGCCAAGCAGTTGCCAAGACTTGACCACGTTATGATAGGTAATCGTCTTGCCCGCATTCTCACCGCGCTTGATGGCAACGGCCTCACTGGGGCTGAAGCGCACCAATTGCACCCGGATCGGCCCACTGGCTTGTGCGATGGGGTCCGCCCGGATCGTCAGCATATCCCCCACCCTTTCCAGCCGCAGCACATTGTTGCGCACCTCACCCAGATGTTTGCGAATGGCGGCTTCCACCTCTGTGGCGCGGCTGCCTACCATCCGCGTTTGGCCCTGCACCACAACCTGCGGCGTATAGACCATCTTGTCGCGCGCATGATGGGCGTATTCCCTTTGCCGGGCGGTAAATTTCGGGCTGGCGAATTTGTCTTTCCAGCCCAGATAATCCCAGTAATCCACATGCAATGACAGTGCTATCACCCGGCTATCGCCACTGAGCTTGCCAAGAAGCGCATCGGCAGGCGGGCAAGAGGAGCAGCCCTGAGATGTGAACAGTTCCACCACAACCGCATTATCACTTTGCGCATGGGCCGGAGCCAGAACAGCCAGCCAAGCCGCGCAAGCGGTTGCAATAAAGTATTTCATGCCAAGCATCCCATTTCCCCTTGATGCCCCTTGTCTAACCAAGTCCACCCCTCTGGGCCAATCAAGGTTTTGCGAGTGGACGTTACAAAACGGCTTCTGTGGCAAACGGATTATAATCCTTTTTAAATGATGGAAAAATTAGGGATGGATTTTCGGCATACAATTGCATACACAGACGCAGTTCCCCTTGTTTCTTTGCCCCGTTTTGGGCATTACGCGGGGGAAGCCCCATTATTCACGTTCCCGCCAGGAGGCCAGAATGACCGTAACCGTCGGACATGACAGCACAAAGACCCGCCGCACCCTCAAAGCCGGTGGCGCCAGCGTTGCTTTTTACTCTATCCCCGCCGCGCAAGCCGCTGGCCTGGGCGATTTTTCTCGCTTGCCTGCCTCGCTGAAAGTGGTGCTGGAAAACATGCTACGCTTTGAAGATGGCAAGACAGTCAGCGTCGATGACATCCGTGCCTTTGCCGAATGGGGCGCCAATGGTGGCAAAAACCCACGCGAAATCGCCTACCGTCCGGCCCGCGTTTTGTTGCAGGATTTCACCGGCGTTCCTGCCGTGGTGGACCTTGCCGCGATGCGCGATGCGATCATCTCGCTTGGCGGCGACCCGGAAAAAATCAACCCGCTGAACCCGGTGGATTTGGTCATCGACCACTCGGTGATGATTGATGAGTTTGGCACCCCGCGCGCCTTTCAGATGAACGTGGACCGCGAGTATGAGCGGAACATGGAGCGTTACACCTTCCTCAAATGGGGCCAGAACGCGTTCAACAATTTTCGCGTGGTACCGCCCGGCACCGGCATCTGCCATCAGGTGAACCTGGAATATCTGAGCCAGACGGTCTGGACCGACAAGGACCAGAACGGCGAGGAAGTGGCCTATCCCGATACGCTGGTTGGCACCGACAGCCATACTACCATGGTCAACGGCATGGCCGTTCTGGGCTGGGGCGTTGGCGGGATTGAGGCTGAGGCCGCGATGCTGGGCCAGCCTATTTCCATGCTGATCCCGGAAGTGATCGGCTTCAGGCTGACAGGCCGGATGATGGAAGGCACCACGGGCACCGACCTTGTGCTGAAAGTCGTCGAAATGCTGCGCAAGAAAGGCGTGGTCAATAAATTCGTCGAATTCTACGGCGAGGGGTTGGACCATCTGCCACTGGCCGACCGCGCGACAATCGCCAATATGGCCCCGGAGTATGGCGCAACCTGCGGCTTCTTCCCGATTGATGGCGAAACACTGCGCTACCTGCGCAACACCGGCCGGGATGAGGCGCGCGTGGCACTGGTTGAGGCCTATGCCAAGGAAAACGGCATGTGGCGCGGCGCGGATTACGCCCCGATCTACACCGACACGCTGGAACTGGATATGTCCACCATCGTACCGGCCATTTCCGGCCCGAAACGTCCGCAAGACTATGTGGCCCTGACGGGGGCAAAAGCCGCCTTCACCAAGGAAATGGAAAACACCTTCAAGCGCCCGATGGGCAAACAGGTGCCAGTTGCGGGCGAGGATTATACAATGGAATCGGGCAAGGTCGTGATCGCCTCGATCACATCTTGCACCAACACCTCCAACCCTTACGTCATGATCGGCGCGGGCCTTGTTGCGCGCAAGGCCGCCGCTTTGGGCCTGAACCGCAAGCCTTGGGTGAAAACCTCGCTGGCCCCCGGATCTCAGGTGGTTTCGGCCTATCTGGAGGCCGCTGGCCTGCAAGAAGATCTTGATAAGATTGGCTTTAACCTTGTGGGTTATGGCTGCACCACCTGCATCGGCAACTCCGGCCCGCTGCAACCCGAGATTTCCAAGGCGATTGCCGAAGGTGATCTGGTTGCAACGGCTGTCTTGTCGGGCAACCGCAACTTTGAAGGCCGCATCAGCCCGGATGTGCGCGCCAACTACCTCGCCTCGCCGCCATTGGTTGTGGCCTATGCGCTGGCCGGAACGCTGGATATCAATCTGGCATCTGATCCGATTGGCAAAGGCTCCGATGGGCAGGATGTCTATCTCAAGGACATCTGGCCGACCACCCAAGAGGTTGCAGAGCTGGTGGAACAGACCGTCACCCGCGAAGCCTTCTTGACCAAATATGCCGATGTGTTCAAAGGCGATGAGAAGTGGCAGGGCGTGCAAACCACCGACCAGAAAACCTATGACTGGCCGGTGTCTTCGACCTATGTGCAAAACCCGCCCTACTTCCAGGGGATGGGGCCGAACCCGGGCAAAATCTCCAACATAGATGGCGCGAAAGTGCTGGCACTTCTGGGCGATATGATCACCACCGACCATATCTCACCGGCCGGATCGTTCAAGGAAAGCACGCCTGCGGGCAAGTATCTGGTTGACCGTCAGGTCTCCCCGCGGGAGTTCAACTCCTACGGGTCGCGTCGGGGCAACCACGAGGTGATGATGCGCGGCACCTTCGCCAACATCCGCA
>CALEMZ010000019.1 GCA_937910975.1 uncultured Pseudorhodobacter sp.
AGAAATACCATGGTCACGACAGCTAAATCACCGGATTACTTGGGAAATGCGGGATGAAACCGCATGAGGAATGAACTCTCCATGGTATAGCCTAAACTTTGCCATTTTCCTACCCTGGCCGAAGTACTAGGCTCTGCTTTGGTTTCAGGGGCATAAAAGGTTTCAGTGGATGTCGGGCTATAAGATCACAGTTGTTGGGATTGGCTATGTGGGCCTGTCCAACGCGGTTTTGCTGGCGCAACACAATAGCGTCACTGCGCTGGATATTGACGCGGGCCGGGTGGCGGATTTGAATGCCCGGAGAAACCCGATCCTCGATGCGGAAATGACAGATTTTCTGCAAAACGCTGCACTCGAACTGCGCGCCACCTCCGACCCGGATGAAGCCTATGCTGAACCTGATTTTGTCATCATTGCCACCCCGACCAATTACGACCCCGACGCGAATTTTTTTGACACCTCCAGTGTCGAGACTGTGGTGCGGGATGTTATGGCGATGGCGCCTTGTGCCACGATTATCATCAAATCCACCGTGCCCGTGGGCTTTACCGCCGAGCTGTCCGCCCGGCTTGGCACCACGCAGCTTGTTTTCAGCCCGGAGTTTCTGCGCGAAGGCCGCGCGCTTTATGATAACCTTCACCCTTCGCGCATTGTGGTGGGCGAACGATCTGACAGGGCGCAGGTCTTTGCCAATCTATTGTTGCAAGGGGCGATAAAAAATGACGCGCCTATCCTGCTGACCGACCCTGAAGAGGCCGAGGCAATTAAGTTGTTTGCCAATACCTATCTCGCCATGCGCGTCGCCTTCTTTAATGAGTTGGACAGCTACGCGCTGACGCATGGGCTTGGCACCCGGCAAATTATTGAGGGTATCGGTCTCGATCCACGCATCGGCCTGCATTACAACAACCCATCTTTTGGCTATGGCGGTTATTGCCTGCCCAAGGATAGCAAGCAGCTGTTGGCCAATTACAGCCAAGTGCCGCAAAAACTAATCAGCGCAATCGTGGAGGCGAATCACACCCGCAAGGATTTCATCGCAGATCAGATATTGGCGCGCAAACCGCGCTCGGTGGGCATTTACCGTTTGGTGATGAAGGCCGGGTCTGACAATTTCCGCCAAAGCTCGGTTCAGGGCATCATGAAGCGGCTGAAGGCCAAGGGGGTGGAGGTGATCGTCTATGAACCCTCCATGGCCGAGACCAGCTTTTTCGGCTCTGCCGTGCTGCATGATCTGGCGGCCTTCAAGGCGCAGGCCGATATTATCGTGGCCAACCGTGCCACGCCTGACCTGACCGATGTGGCTGAGAAAATCTTTACCCGCGATCTTTTTGGGGTCGATTAAAGGGTTCTGGCGCAAGCTTTTCGGTCTTTCGTCTGGGCATGTAATGTCGCAATGGTTTGCCCGCAAACCCAGGGTCAGGACCCATAGCCAGAACATGACGACGGCTGCGAGGGCGTAGGCGGGCAGAAATGCCTTCGGATATCGGTCATAGCGGGTTGCGACCCTCCGCCGGCCCTTGAGACACGCAAAGCGGCTCTTGATCCGGTGGCGATAGGGGGGGGCACGGCCTACTCCGGTTTTAAAAGGTCAGCGCGAAGGCGGTCATAATCCAGCGGCAGGCCGGTAAAGATGTGCCACGCGTCCACGCCTTGACTGATGAAAAGTTCATACCCGGAAATCACTTGTAGCCCTTCGGCGCTGGCATCGTTGAGAAATTCGGTATCCACGGGGGTGTAAACCGCGTCGAACGCCCATTTCGCCCCGACCATTGCCGTGCGCGCAAGCGGTGTGCCGCCATAGCCAACCATCCCGACAGGTGTGCAGTTGATCAATCCGTGGCTGCCCGTGCAAAGGGCTGCAGCCTCCACCCCGATATGCACCGACAGGGTCGGGGCCGCCGCGATGAGCGCCTTGGCTAGCGCTTCGGCTTTGCCCAAGTCACGGTCCGCGATACGCAAGTCTGAAACGCCCAGAGCAATGAGACCAAAGGCAACCGCGCGCCCCACGCCCCCTGCACCAATCATCAAGCAGGGGCCGGGGCGGGCGGCCCCGCGCACCCGCCTATAGGCAGTGATGAAGCCGGAGTAATCAGTGTTAAAGCCATGCGGACCGCCCTTGTCAAACAAGACCGTATTGACCGCCCCGATTGCGCGCACCAAAGGGTCATCTATCATCACTTTGGCGGTGGCTATCTCTTTGTAGGGGTATGTTATGTTGACACCTTGAAACCCGCCTGCCGCCGCGTGGGCGAAAACCGTGTCAAAGTTCTGGCTAAGCTCTTTTGGCACCAAGCGGTCATATATCACTGTCTGGCTGTTCTGTTTGCCTGCCAAACGATGCAGCCGCGGCGATTGTGAGGCTGCGATATTGTCGCCGATAAGCCCGAGATGAATGGTCATGCCCCCCCCTTTCGCTGCATAAGTTGCGCCCAAATTGACGTTTTCGAAAGGAAAATCAGCACCGCTGCAAGAAGCAGGGTCAGCGAGACAGGGCAGGCGCGGCTTGTGGACAACATGAACCTGATCACAACCTGACGCCTGCAGCGCCAAGTCCAGCGTATCGGTCACATCTTCGGCTCTCATATCATCCTAGGCCGGCGGCATGATCGAGCGCGCCGGGTATGCGAAGCGTTTCAGCCGATTGTCGCACGATATCGGCGATCTGGGATAGCTGCTTGCCCAAGGGGCTGGCCTTGCGCCAGATCATCCCGATTGTCCGTGATGGTTTCGGCGCGCTGAACCGGGAAATCGAGACAGAGGCAGAGCGGGTTTCGACTGCAACCGCCATTTCGGGAATCAAGGTCACGCCGATTCCGGCCCCTACCATTTGCACCAATGTGGTCAGCGAACTGCCGTCGAGCAATTCACGGGGCAGGGCGGATCGCATCTTGCAAAAGGACAGCGCCTGATCGCGAAAGCAATGGCCTTCTTCCAGCAACAAAAGCCGCATTTCGCGCAGCATCTCTCGGTTGGGAACGGGCTTGCCTGCATCCGCGCCGGGGCGCACCAGCACAAATTCCTCGGAGAATAGCGCGACTTCGGTCAAGGACGCCTCTGAGACGGGCAGTGCGACAATCGCCGTGTCGAGCCTGCCTTCAGCCAATTCCTGTAACAGTTTAGGCGTGACGGTTTCGCGGATGTGAATATCAAGACCGGCATTCATCCGGGTCAGGTTGCCGATGATCGTGGGCAGCAAATAAGGCGCAATCGTTGGAATAACCCCAATGCGTAACCTCCCTACCAGCCGATTTTGTGATGCGCGGGCCAAATCGCCCAACTCATCCACCGCGCGCAGAATTTCGCGCACGCGCAAGGCGAACTCCTCGCCGAAATGAGTCAGTCGGGCCTGCCGCGCGCCACGCTCAAAGATGTCGACGGCGAGGGAGGTTTCCAACTCCTTGATTTGCATGGAGAGTGCGGGCTGCGAGATGGCGCAAGCATCCGCCGCGCGGCCAAAATGGCCGTGCCGGGCCAAAGCCTCAAAATAGCGCATCTGTTTGATGGTCAAGTTATTCATAATCTAAACTTATAACCCCTATCAGGAGATACAACTTAAACTAATGGTGTGGTTTTGCTAGAGTGCTGTCAAGCGGTGCAATTTGCGCGGTTGCCATCTCGATTCGCCCTAAAACCATTGGGCTTCATGCTTTTGATGAAAAGACGCGGATGGCGGCTTCTTTGCCCGACAAATGGACATCAAATAAAGGAGAAGATTATGGACGGAAATGATAGTGGAGCCGGTGGAAAATGTCCGGTCATGCATGGCGCGGCAACAAACACCACGCGGTCAAACCGCGAATGGTGGCCGAACCAGTTGAACCTGAAAATTTTGCATCAGCATTCCGCCTTGTCGAACCCGATGGGGCCTGCGTTCAATTATGCGGAAGCGTTCAAGACGCTGGACCTCGCGGCACTGAAAAAAGACCTTTATGCGCTGATGACCGACAGTCAGGACTGGTGGCCCGCCGATTATGGCCATTACGGCCCGCTGTTCATTCGCATGGCATGGCACAGCGCCGGCACTTACCGCACGGCGGATGGCCGGGGCGGGGCCTCGACCGGGACGCAGCGCTTTGCGCCGCTGAATTCCTGGCCGGATAACGGCAACCTCGACAAGGCCCGCCGCCTGCTTTGGCCGATCAAGCAAAAATACGGCAATCAGATTTCATGGGCCGACCTGATGATCCTTGCGGGCAACTGCGCGCTGGAATCCATGGGTTTCAAAACCTTTGGCTTTGGCGGCGGTCGCGCCGATGTTTGGGAGCCGGAGGAAGATATTTATTGGGGCGCCGAGGCCGAGTGGCTGGCCACGTCTGACAAGAAAGACAGCCGCTATTCCGGTGAGCGCAATCTGGAAACGCCTTTGGCCGCCGTGCAGATGGGTCTGATTTACGTCAACCCCGAAGGGCCGGATGGCAACCCGGACCCGGTCGCATCGGGCCGCGATGTTCGCGAAACCTTTGGGCGGATGGCGATGAATGATGAGGAAACCGTTGCCCTCGTTGCCGGTGGCCATACCTTTGGCAAGGCGCATGGCAATGGTCCCGCCGACAAGGTCGGACCGGAGCCGGAAGCCGCACCGATGGAGGCGATGGGCTTTGGCTGGTTGTCTACCCATGGTTCGGGCAAGGGCTATGACGCCATTACCTCGGGGATTGAAGGCGCGTGGAAGCCAAACCCGACCAAATGGGACATGGGCTATTTCGACGTGCTCTTTGGCTATGAGTGGGAATTGGTGAAATCCCCGGCAGGCGCCCAGCAGTGGGCGGCGAAAGATGTCGCGGATGAACACATGGTCGTCGATGCGCATGACCCGACCAAAAAGCACCGCCCCATGATGACCACTGCGGATATGGCGCTGCGGATGGACCCGATCTATGAGCCGATCTCGCGCCGTTTCCATGCCAATCCGGCAGAGTTTGCCGATGCCTTTGCCCGTGCTTGGTTCAAATTGACCCACCGCGATATGGGGCCGCGCCAGCTTTATCTTGGGTCGGAAGTTCCGGCGGAAGTGTTGATCTGGCAAGACCCGGTGCCGACCGCCGATCATCCGCTGGTTGATGCCCGCGACATTGCGGAACTGAAGGCCAAAATCCTTGCCTCGGGGCTGACGATTTCCGAGTTGGTGCAGACGGCCTGGGCCTCGGCCTCCAGCTTCCGTGGCTCGGACAAGCGGGGCGGGGCCAATGGCGCACGCATCCGTCTTGCGCCGCAAAAGGATTGGGACGTGAACCAGCCCGCGCAATTGGCGCGTATTTTGCAGGTGTTGGAAGGCATTCAGGCCGCGTTCAACGCGGGCGGCAAGAAAGTGTCCTTGGCCGATCTGATCGTGCTGGGCGGTTCGGCTGCGGTGGAAGCCGCCGCAAAAGCAGCCGGGCATGCGGTGACGGTGCCTTTCACACCGGGCCGGGCGGACGCAAGCGCCGCACAAACCGATGCGGAAAGCTTTGCGGTGATGGAGCCGATTGCCGATGGGTTCCGCAACTACCTCAAGGGCGATTACACGGTTCCGGCAGAGGCAATGCTTGTCGATCGCGCGCAGTTGCTGACGTTGACCGCGCCTGAAATGACGGTGCTGGTGGGCGGCATGCGCGCGCTGAACGCCAATTCGGGCGGCGTGAAGCATGGTGCGCTGACAGATCGGCCAGGGTCGTTGACGACAGATTTCTTTGTCAACATTCTGGACATGCACACCGTTTGGATGCCCAAATCGGATACAGCAGGCGTGTATGACGGCCGCGACAGCACCACCGGCAAGGTGAAATGGACTGGCACGCGGGCGGATCTTGTTTTCGGCTCAAATTCGCAACTGCGGGCCATTGCCGAGGTTTACGCCTGTGAGGGCAACCAAGCCGCCTTTGTGAACGATTTCGTCGCGGCATGGACCAAAGTGATGAACCTTGATCGGTTTGATCTGGCCTGATCTTTTGCAAAGCATGAACGCGGCCCCCTTGGCCGCGTTCATTCTGTGACGATATCGATAAGCGCGCCTTTGTCCCTGCGGGACGGGGCGCTTCTTTATGAACCGTCGTTCTGCGCCTCAATCAAGGCATGGCGAAACAGGCGGGTCGTGGGGCTTGGGTCTTCCTCGGCGCGCGCCATGATGCCAACGGGGCCTGCGGTAATGGCGGTTTCAATGGCCAGCGGTACTAACCGCCCGGCGGCAATATCGGCCTCCACAACACCGTGGCTGATGATCCAGACGGCGCGTATCGGCCCCAGCGTCATCGCGCGGCCAAACGCCCCCGAGGCGCTTTCGATCCGGTCCGGGAACTGGGCAATGCCCTGTGCGATCATCATGCGGTCCACAAGCGGGCGGATCGCGGCATTGGGTGGCGGATAGAGCACAGTATACGCCGAGATGTCTGTCAGACGGCCTTTGCCCGCCAATGGGTGATCGGGGCTGACCACAACGACGACATGTTCTGAATAAAGCTGGGTGAAGGAAAGCCCTGTCATCGCCTCTGGCCGCCCCAAGCGCCCGACGACAAGATCCAGCGCGCCGCTGCGCAGACGCTCCACCAAATGGCTATGCGGGCCTTCCTCGACCTGAATAACGGCACCGGGGGCGAGGGCCCGAAAATGACTGACAGCGGCAGGAAGCAGCTTTGCAGCCACACTCGGCAGCGCACCGATACTCACATGCCCTGCCGCAGCGGTGCCAAGACTGGCAAGGCTGGTCAGCCCATGTTGCAATGCGGCAAGGCTTTGCTGGGCAAATTGCAAGAACACTTCGCCTTGTGGGGTCAGGGCCACTCCGCTGCGATCACGCGCCATGAGGCGGGCACCAAGGAAATCTTCCAACTCGCGCAGGGTTTTGGATATGGCGGGTTGGGTCAGGTTCAACTGCATTGCTGCCTGTTTCAGGCTGCCCGCGCGGCTGATGCCAACAAAGGCCTCAAGATGTCGAAACTTGATGCGCCGATCCATACACTTTCCAATTTTAGCAACTAAGCCGCCAAACATGTCATTTTACATATCTATTTCATAGGGGGTAAACCAGTGTGAGCGCATTTGGGGGGGCTGGCATGAAAACACAGGTTGCGATTATCGGGGGCGGGCCATCGGGCTTGCTGCTCTCGCAACTCCTTTACACCCGCGGCATCGACAGCGTTGTATTGGAACGAAAGACCAAGGATTACGTGCTGTCGCGCATCCGCGCCGGTGTGTTGGAGCGTGGGCTGGTGGATCTTTTGCGCGAGGCAGGCGTGGCTGATCGGATGGAGCGCGAAGGCTTTATTCATGACGGTACGCTGATTTCTTATGGCGACCAGATGTTCCGCGTGGATTTTGCCGAACACACGGGCCATTCCGTGATGGTCTATGGCCAAACCGAAGTGACGCGCGACCTTTATGAGGCGCGCGAGGCGGCGGGTGGCAAGATCGACTTCAACGTCGAGGATGTGGAAATCCACGGTGCCGAAAGCGGCGCGCCCTATGTCACCTACCGGGTCGATGGGCAGGCACGGCGGCTGAACTGCGACTTTATCGCGGGCTGTGATGGTTTTCATGGCGTCAGCCGGCAAGCCATTCCGCTGGATGTGCGATGTGAATATGAAAAGCTCTATCCCTTTGGCTGGCTTGGTGTTTTGTCGCGCACGTCACCCGTGAACCCTGAATTGATCTATGCCAATTCGCCGCGCGGTTTTGCGCTGTGTTCCATGCGCAATGACAACCTGAGCCGCTATTACATCCAGTGCTCCCTTTCCGATAAACCCGAGGATTGGACCGATGAGGCCTTCTGGCAGGAGCTAAAGCGCCGCATCCCTGCCGATCAGGCCGCAAAACTGGTGACCGGGCCGAGTATTGAGAAATCCATCGCACCCCTGCGGTCTTTCGTGACAGAGCCGATGCGCTGGGGGCGGCTGTTTTTATGCGGGGATGCGGCGCATATCGTGCCGCCGACCGGGGCCAAGGGGCTTAATACCGCAGCGTCAGATGTGCATTACCTCTTTAACGGCTTGCGGCAGTTTTATGAGAAAGGCGATGCTGCGGGCATCGACAGCTATTCCGAAAAGGCGCTCGCACGGGTCTGGAAAGCTGAGCGGTTTAGCTGGTGGTTTTCCAGTCTGATGCACCGCTATCCTGACCAGTCCGAGTTTGATCTGAGGATACAGGTGGCGGAGCTGGAGTATTTGCGTTCCAGCAGTGCCGCGCAAAAGGCGATGGCGGAAAACTATGTGGGGTTGCCCTATTGATGCGTATTATTGAAGCGAACGGATTGCGCCTGCATTGGCGCGAAGATGGCGACCCAAACGGCGTTCCCGTCGTTTTCGCCAATTCACTTGGCACCGATCTGCGGCTTTGGGAGGCGGTGCTGCCGCTTTTGCCAGCGGGGCTGCGGTTCATCCGCTTTGATCTGCGTGGCCATGGGTTAAGCGATTGCCCACCCGGCCCCTATGCGATGGACGACCTGATCAGCGATGTTGAGGCTTTGCTGGATGGCTTGGGCCTTCGCTCTGTCATCTTTGTGGGGCTTTCCGTTGGCGGGATCATCGGGCAGGGGCTTGCCGCCCGCCGCCCCGATCTGATCCGTGCGCTGGTGCTGTCGAACAGCGCCGCCAAAATGGGCACGCCAGAAACTTGGGCCGCCCGGATTGCGGCGATCGAGGCGGGGGGCATGGCCTCAATCGCGGATGCGGTTATGGAGCGTTGGTTTGCCCCCGCATTTCGGGCAAGCCCCGAATTGTCGCTGTGGCGCGCCATGCTGAGCCGCGTGCCGCAGATGGGTTATCTGGGCACCTGCGCCGCCATTGCGGCGGCGGACCTGACGCAAAGCACCGCCGCCTTGCGCCTGCCCACGCTGGGCATTGCCGGGGCGGAAGATGGCGCAAGCCCGCCTGATCTGGTGGCCGCAACCCTGGCGCTGATCCCCGGCGCCACCTGCCACACCATCCCCAATGCGGGCCATCTGCCCTGTGTCGAGGCCCCCGAGGCCTTTGCCGCAATCCTCTCGCCGTTTTTGAAGGAACATGCCCATGTCTGATCGCCTCTCTGCGGGTATGGCGGTGCGCCGCGCGGTTTTGGGTGATGCCCATGTTGACCGCGCCGAGGCTGCCAAGACCGAATTTGACGCGCCGTTTCAAACCCTCATCACCGAAACCGCCTGGGGTACGCTTTGGGCCGATGACACCATCAGCCGCCGCGAACGCTCAATGCTGACGCTGGCCTTGCTGGCCGCAACCGGGAATTTTGAGGAAATCCCCATGCATATCCGCGCTTGCACCAATACCGGGGCCTCGGCACAAGATGTAATGCAGGCTTTAATGCATGTGGCGGTTTACGCGGGCGTGCCAAAAGCCAATCATGCGATCAAACTGGCCAAACAGACCTATGCCGAGATGGAGGCTGAGAGATGATACCCGCCGAATACTATCAGCGCGACCGCAATCGCCAGCCCCCGGCCCTGACCCCCGGCTATAAAACCAGTGTCGCGCGCTCACCCCGCTTTGCACTTCTGAGCCTTGAGCAAACGATCAGTGAGATCACTGGCCCGACCTTTGGCCATGGTGATATTGCACCCATCGACAATGACCTGCTGAAAAACTACGCCCATGGCGGCGACCCGATTGGTGAGCGCATCATCGTGCATGGCCGCGTGTTGGATGAAAATGCGCGCCCCGTGCCAAACACATTGGTTGAGGTGTGGCAGGCCAATGCCTCAGGCCGTTATCGGCACAAGAAAGACACCTACCTTGGCGCGCTGGACCCCAATTTCGGCGGCTGCGGGCGGACCATTACCGATGAGAATGGCTATTATTTCTTTCGCACGGTGAAACCGGGGGCCTACCCTTGGCGCAACAATGTCAACAACTGGCGGCCCGCGCATATCCATGTCTCGGTCTTTGGCGCGTCCTTCAGCCAACGACTTATTACCCAGCTTTATTTTGAGGGCGACCCGCTGATCCCGCTATGCCCCATCGTGCAAACCATCCCGGACCCGGAGGCGATACAGCAGTTAATCGCGCGGCTGGACATGAATGCGACCATCCCGCTCGATAGTATCGCCTATCGTTTTGATATCGTGTTGCGCGGCCGCCGCTCGACCCTGTTTGAGAACCGGCTGGAGGGAAATTGAGATGACACAGCGGTTGGATTACCTGAAAGAAAGCGCCTCGCAAACTGCAGGGCCTTACGTGCATATCGGGCTGGCCCCCGGCGCGGCTGGGTTCAATATATACGATCAGGAACTGGGCTGGGATATTGCCGGGCCAAAGGCTGCGGGCGAACGCATCCGCATTGAGGGCGTGGTGAGTGATGGCACCGGAAGCCCGATCAAGGATGTGCTGTTGGAGGCATGGCAGGCCAATGCGGCAGGCCATTACGCCCACCCTGAAGGTGGTGGTGCTGTGGAAGAGGGCTTTCGTGGCTGGGGCCGGATCATCACCGATTTCGATACCGGCGAATGGGGGTTTGATACGGTCAAGCCCGGCCCGCTCAAAGGGCGCGGCGGCAAGATGCAGGCCCCGCATATAAACCTGTGGATCGTGGCGCGCGGCATCAATATCGGGCTGAACACGCGGATGTATTTCAGCGATGAGGCCGCCGCCAATGCCGCCGACCCGGTGATCAACCTGATCGAATGGGAACGCCGCCGCCAAACCCTGATAGCGGTGCGTTCCTTGCGTGATGGCCTGCCCGTCTATCGCTTTGATATCCGCATCCAAGGCGAGGATGAGACAGTTTTTTTTGACATCTGAAAGGCCAGATATGACCACCCCTTGCATCATCTGCGTCGCGATCACCGGTTCGGTGCCACGCAAATCCGATAATCCCGCCGTCCCCATAACCGTTGCGGAACAGATCGAATCCACCCATGCCGCCTTTGAGGCCGGGGCGAGCATTGCCCATTGCCACGTCCGCAATGACGATGAGACGACCTCGTCCGACCCCGAAAAATTTGCGGCCCTCAAAGAAGGGCTGGAAAAGCATTGTCCGGGCATGATCGTGCAGCTTTCCACCGGCGGGCGCTCAGGCGCGGGGCAGGCGCGGGGGGGGATGCTGCCGCTTCGGCCCGATATGGCCTCGCTTTCCGTCGGCTCCAACAACTTTCCAACCCGCGTCTATGAAAACCCGCCAGAGCTGGTGGATTGGCTGGCCTTTGAGATGGTGAAATATGATGTGAAGCCCGAGATCGAGGCCTTCGATCTGTCGCATATCTTCAAAGCCAAAGAGATGTGGGACAAGGGTCAGATCAAAGAACTTCCTTACGTCCAATTCGTTATGGGTGTGAAAAACGCCATGCCAGTAGACATGTATGTATTTGATTTCTATATTAAAACTGTTCACCGCCTGTTTGGCGCAGATGCGCCTTGGTGCGCGGCTGGCATTGGGGCAAACCAGATTGTGCTGAATGAATGGGCTGTGTCTTCGGGCGGGCATGCGCGCACGGGGCTGGAAGATAACATGCGGCTGGACAAGGCCCGGCTTGCCCCCTCCAACGCGGCATTGGTCGCACGGTTGGTGGAGATTTGCGGCAAATACGAGCGCCCCGTCGCCACTTGGCAAGAGGCGCGCGCGATCTTGGGCCTGCGCGCGGCCTAGGCCGCTGGTCCCAGCCGTGTGATCTGCGTCGTCAAATGCCCGGCGTGGCGCAATGCGGCCCCTGCGGCCTCGCACATCGCGGGCAGCACCATCCATTCCAGCGCCCAGGCGGAGCCGGAGCGTTCTTGCTCATGCAGCATGGCTTGGGCCAAAACGCCCTGCTGCCCGGCCGTAAAGCGTGCCAAAGTAACCAGCGTTTCCGCCAAAATCGGGTTTTGTTTATGCGGCATGGCGGAACTGCCACCCGCGCCGCTTAACGCCACTTCCTCCACGCCTTGCTGCGCCATCAGGGCGATGTCTTGACCAAACTTGCCCAAGCTGCCCGTGAGCAAAACCAGCCAATGCCCATATTCCACCATGCGCGCGCGGTCGGCATGCCAGACCGGGGCGGAGCCAAGGCCAAGGCGCTGCGCGACACCTGCCGCGACACCGGGCGGCGCGTCACCAAGCCCCACCGGCCCGCCAATCTGCGCCACCTCAACCCGCACTCTAAGCCGTGGCAAGGCGGCGGCATGCTCGCTCAAAGGCCTGCGCCACGTGTCAATCCGCGCCGCCACCGGAATAGGCAGTGCCGCCTGCATCCGGGTGCGCCCCATCATCTGACCCGCGCCAAAACGGGCGGTCAGGCCATCCAGCCCCGCCAAGACCGCTGCAAGCCGCTGCACCAAAATTCCGGACACATCGCGCAAAGCCAACACCATCGCCGTGTCAATCACGTCCTGGCTTGTCGCGCCGGAATGGATCGCCGCCGCCACTGCCTTTGGCAGGCCCGCGCGCAGCCCGTCAACCAGCGTAGGAACGGCAAGGCCATCACGATCAGCGCCCAGGGAAAGCACCTCAAAATCAGGGCTGTAGGCTGCAATTACGGCCCCTGCTTCGGCCGCGGCTTGCGCAGATACCGCACCCGTTGCGCCCAAGCCCTCAGTCCACGCGGCTTCAAACGCAAGCATATGCGTGAGAAAGGCGGGCGCGGCAA
>CALEMZ010000020.1 GCA_937910975.1 uncultured Pseudorhodobacter sp.
GGCATAGCCGAAATAAGGGATCACGGCGGTGATGCGAGCGGCAGACGAACGGCGCAGCGCGTCTGTCATGATTAGCAGTTCCATCAGATTGTCATTGGCCGGGTTTGAGGTGGGCTGGATGATAAACATATCCTCGCCGCGCACATTTTCGAAAACCTCAACAAAAATCTCGCCATCGTTGAACCGCTCCACCCGCGCATCAACGAGGCCCACCGACATCCCCCGATGCAGCGACATGCGCCGTGCAATGGAGGTAGCAAGCGACATGTTGGCATTTCCAGAGATCAGTTTGGGTTCATTGATGCTGGCCATTTTGGGGTCCTTTAGGGGATTCGCGTGACGTTGACACCGCTTACCATCGGGTTAGGGTCTTGCAAACCTTGGCATGTGGAGAAGTGGCGAAATGGCCCATATTGATTACTACTTTGCGACAATCTCGCCTTATACCTATCTGGCGGGTACGCGGTTGGAGGCGATTGCCGCGCGGCATGGGGCCACGATCACTTATAAGCCGCTGGACGTAGCGGCGCTGTTTGGGCGCACCGGGGGGCAGGCGCCAAAGGACCGGCACGAAAGCCGCAGGGCTTATCGGTAGCAGGAGTTGCGGCGGCAGGCCGCGAAGGCCGCGATGACGCTGAACCTTCAACCGATGTTCTGGCCCACCAACCCGGCACCCTCCTCTTATGCCATCATCGCCGCGCAATCGGCGGGGGGCGGAGATCTGGGCGCGCTGGTCCATGCCATTACTGGCGCCTGCTGGGCCGGAGAAAAGAACATCGCCGAGGATGAGGTGATCCGCGCGGCGCTGGAGGCGGCGGGGTTTGACCCCGGCCTTGCCGATCGCGGCATGTTGGCGGGGGCCGAAACCTACGGGGCGAACCTTGAGGAGGCCGTGTCGCGCGGTGTCTTTGGCGCACCCTTCTATCTGGTGGGCGAGGAGATGTTCTGGGGGCAGGACCGGCTGGAAGATATGGACCTGCATCTGAGCGGCAAGCTTTGATGCTAGACGCGGTTTGCGGTGGCGTCCCGACCTATTTGCGCCACTTTGGGCAGGGGGACGCGCAGGGCTTGGCCTTGCATTGCTCTTTGGCGCATTCCGGGGCTTGGGCGGGGTTGGCGGCGTGCTTGCCGGGGTTGGCCATCACCGCCCCCGATCTGTTGGGCCATGGGCGCAGCGGTGATTGGGACGGGCGCGGTGATTTTCACAGCACTTCCACACGGCAGGCCATGGGCGTGTTGGCGCAGATGCCAGAGGGGCCGGTGCATCTGATCGGGCACAGCTTTGGCGCGACCGTGGCGCTGCGCATCGCGCTGGAGACACCTGAGCGGATTGCTAGCCTGATCTTGTTTGAGCCGGTGCTGTTTTGTGCCGCCCGCGCGGCGGGGGGGCCTGCCTTTGGCAATCATCTGGCCGCGCATGCGGATTTTGCCGCAGCCTTGGCCCTAGGCGACGTCGCGCGCGCGGCAGAAGCGTTTCTGGCGATCTGGGGGCGGGGGGAGTCCTTTGCCGATCTGCCTGAGAGCCAGCGCAGCTATCTTACCCAGCGGATCCATCTGATCGCGGCACAGGATGCGGCTTTGTTGGAGGATGCGGCGGGGATGCTGGCCTATGGCCGGCTGGAAGGGCTGGGGGTGCCGGTATTGCTGGCCGAAGGCGAGGCTTCGCCCCCGGTGATCGATGCGGTTAACACGGAACTGGCACGCCGCTTGCCGCAGGTGACGCGGGCGCGGGTGCAAGGGGCCGGGCATATGCTGCCGATCACCCATGCGGCGGAATGTGCGGCGGTTGTGAATGGGTTTCTTAACCGCGAAAGGCGCTGAGCAACCCGTCCACGTCGGCATCGGTCGTGCACCATGCGGTGACCAGACGACCGACCCCGCCGCCCATGTCATAATAGACCGCCCCCGCCGCCTTGGCGCGGGCATGTGCGGCCTCTGGCAGGCGCACGAACACGATATTCGCCTCCACCGCGTGCAGCAATTCTGCACCGTCGATGCCCCGCAGCCCTTCGGCCAGCCTTGCTGCCATCGCATTGGCATGGGTGGCCATATCCAGCCAGCGACCGGCCTCAAACCACGCCTCCATCTGCGCCGCGATATAGCGCATTTTGGAGGACAGATGCCCGCCGCGTTTGCGCCGCAACTCCAGCTCCCATGATTTTTCTGGATCAAACAGCACAACCGCCTCGGCGGCCAGAAGCCCGTTCTTGGTGCCACCGAGCGAAAGCACATCAACGCCCGCGCGCCATGTCATTTCCGCAGGGCTCGCGCCAGTCGCGGCCAGTGCATTTGCCAAGCGCGCGCCGTCAAGATGGGTGGGCAGGCCTTTGGCTTTGGCCAGTGCGGACAGTGCTGCAATTTCATCCGTGGAATAGAGCGTGCCTGCCTCGGTGACATTGCTCAGGCTCAATGCAGCAGGTTGCACCGAATGCACCGAACCGCCGATCTGCCCAAGGGCCTCCGCCAGCCCCTCGGGCGTGATTTTGCCATGCGCGCCGTCGATCAGATGCAGCTTGGCCCCGGCAGAATAGAATTCGGGCGCGCCACATTCATCCACAGCGATATGGGCATGGCGGTGGCACAAAATAGCCCCGTAAGGCGGGGTATAAAGGGCCAGTGCCAGCGCATTGGCCGCAGTTCCGGTGGTGACGAGGTGAACCTCGGCCTGAGGCGCTTCAAAGAGGTCACGGATCTGGGCGCGCAGCCGGGCCATCGGGGCATCGGCCCCGTAAGAAAGGCAATACCCTTCGTTGGCGCGTAGCAGCGCCTCCATGATTGGTTGTGGCACTGGCGCGCCATTGTCAGAGGCAAAAAACATCAGGGTCGCTCCTCGATCACGTAATCGTCCCAATCTTCTTCGGGGACCTCAAATTCCGGCACGGTCCAGCCGCGCACGGAGGCCCCCGCGTCATGCACCGATTCCGGATCGCCCGAGATCAGCGGGTGCCAATCGTACAGGGGCCTTCCTTCATGAACAAGACGGTAAGCACAGGTCTGCGGCAGCCAATAGCTGATCTTCTCCAGCTTTTTTGGCGTCAGTTGGACGCATTCGGGCACGAACTGGTGGCGAATTTCGTAATTCGCGCAACGGCAGCTTTCGCCATCAAGCAAGCGGCAGGCGATGCGGGTAAAATTCACCTCGCCGGTGTCTTCATACTCAATCTTGTTCAGGCAACATTTGCCGCAGCCATCACAAAGCGCTTCCCATTCGGCTGCCGACATTTTCTTCAGCGGCACCGTTTCCCAGTACCGGGGGCGCAGGCCTTTTGTAGGGGCGATGGGGGGGAGTTTGGGCGCCATCAATGGGCTTCCAGAATGCGGCGCGCAGCAGCGCAATCGGCATCGATCTGGGTGATGAGCGCGTCAAGCCCGTTGAACACCTCTTCGCCCCGGAGCCATTCGACGAAGGCGATGGAAAGGTGCTGTTCGTAAAGATCTCCCTCGAAATCAAAGAGGAAGGTTTCCAGATTGGGGCGGTTTTCGCCAAACATCGGGCGCACGCCAAGGTTGGCCGCCCCCATATAGCTGCCTTTTTGCGGCCCGGTCAGCACATCGGCAAAGACCGCGTAAACGCCCGTGCGGGGCAGGTGCAGGCCGGTCACATCCATATTGGCGGTGGGATAGCCCAGTTCCCGGCCCCGCTTTTGGCCGTGGATCACCGCCCCATCAATGCGGTGCCAATGGCCGAGCATGGTGCGGGCGGTGGCCATATCGCCCGCGCTCAATGCGGTGCGGACGTGGCTGGAAGAGATATCTATGCCACCGGCCTGAATGAGATCGGAAAGATGCACGGTGATGCCCTGCGCGGCGCAGAGGCTTTGCAGATCCTGCGCGCGGCCTTTGCGCGCCTTACCAAAGCAAAAATCCGCCCCGACGGTGACGTGGGAAACACCCAAGCCCTTGGCCAGCACCTGCGCCACGAACTCTTCGGGCGACAGGTTGGCCAGTGCGGCGTCGAAGGGCAACTCGAACAGGGTTTCTACGCCAAGCTTCGCTAGGCGGTTGGCGCGGGCCTCGGAATTCATCAACCGGAAAGGCGCGGATTGCGGGGCAAAAAAGCTGCGGGGGTGAGGTTCAAACGTCACGATGCCCAAGGGGCCGTGTTGGGCGGCGAGCGAGATCACATGCTGGTGGCCGAGATGCACGCCATCAAAATTGCCCATAGCGACAGATGCGCCGCGATGCGCCTGCGCAACCCCTTGCCAATGCTGATAAATCTGCATGCCAGCCCTTACGGGCCACGGCCCGTCATCAATCGAATTTGCGGCTCGGCGCCAGAACCAGCGCTTCACCCTTCAGAACAACCGTATCGCCCACCGCGCAATGGGTTTCAAGGGTTACACGGCGGCGGCCCAGATCAATGGCTGTAACCTTGACTTCGGCATAGACTCGGTCGCCGGGGCGGACGGGGGCCATGAACCTTAGGCTTTGGCCAAGGTAAACCGCGCCATGGCCGGGAAGTTGCTCGCCGATCACCGCAGAAATTAGCCCTGCGGTCAGCATGCCGTGCGCGATGCGGCCTTCAAATATCGTGTCCTGGGCGTAAGCCTCATCAAGGTGAACTGGGTTACGATCAGTGGAAACTTCGGCAAAAAGTTCGATATCCCGGTCGGTTACAGTTTTGTAGAGATGGCGGGACATGCCGATTTCAATGTCTTCAATGCAGATCGTGCCGCGTGGTTGATTATCAAGCATGGTCCGATTCCCCCGTGGTGGTTCACGAGGGTGGTATAGCAAATGCTGCAATGCAGCGCAATTGGTTCGGTAATTTATTTACAAAATGCGCGGCGGCATCGCAATAAAGTTGCGGGCGGGTCAGCGCAGTAAGGCCATCACATAGGTCGGATTGCGCTGCTCGGCCAAAAGCCATGCCTCCAGCGCCACCGCATCCAAAGCCTCCGCGGGGCCGAATTGGCCGGCATTTAGGCCTTCGGTCAGAAACAGGCTGTCGAGGTTTTCTTGCATGCCGCCCAAGACATCGGTGTTGATACCATCGCCGACACATAGAATGTCCTCATCTGCCACCGACCCGGCCAATGCAGTAAGGCGCGCGCGCGCGAGGTCATAGATCGGCGGATGTGGTTTGCCAAAATAGAGCGCCTCGCCCCCCATCTGCTCATAGAGTTCGGCCAGCCCCCCGGCGCAATGGATGCGTGCTTCGCCATAATCCACGACGATATCGGGATTGGCGCAGAGCATCTTCAGGCCCATGGTTTTGGCGAGCAAGAATGCGGCGCGGTAATCCTCCGGCGTCTCATCAAGTTCCGAATTCGGGCCGGTGCACAAGATGCCCTCGGCCTGTGCCAGAGGCACCAGTTCAATCGGGTTGGCCGTTGCCATATCCGCCAGCGCAGGGTCGGCGAATTCATCAAAGAAAGGCTGATCCTTTGGCATCGGGCCGATGTGATGGACGCGGTGGCCAGCGGCACCTGAGAGGAAGGCGTATTGGGTGGCGTCGCCCGAGGTGATCAGTTCGTCATAAGCATCGCGCGGCACGCCGATCCGATCCAATTGGCGCAAGATGCTGGGTTTTGGGCGCGGTGCGTTGGAAACCAGCACCACGATGCCGCCCTGCGCGCGAAAGGCCTGAAGGGCGACAACGGCGGCAGGGAAGGGTTTGTAGCCATCATGCACGCAGCCCCAAAGATCACAAAACAGCGCACGGTAACGGGGCGCTATTTCGGCAAAACTGGCGATGATCTGGGTCATGAGGCGGGCTTTCCATAGGCAAGGGGGCGCGGTGGCATAATAGTGCCTTACGGGCGCGCGTCGCGCCGGTAGTGCGACTGGATCAGAGTTTCAGCGCGGGGATGATCTGTTTCTTGCGGCTCATGACACCGGGCAGCACCACCGTGTTGCCCGTGACCTTCACGCCAAAGGAGGCTTCGGCCATTTGTTTGACCAGATCATTGGGCACCAGAAGCGTGGCCTCCTCATTTAGGATATCCACGACAAAAAGCAGCACTTGATCGGCACCATCCTCCGCAGCCACATCCACCATCGCGGCCATCAGGCTGTCTTTGCGGTCCAGCACCACTTTAGGCGCTGTGGTTTCCAGAACCGAGATGCGCAGATCTTTGCCGGCGACGTTATATTCCTTGCTGTCCATGCGCAGCAACTCGGCATCCGTAAAGGCGGAGACATCGGATTTTGCTGCAAAAAGCGCTGCCGCGAGTTCGGGGATGGAGATGCCCAGCTCGACGGCCAGTTTTTCGGCCACGGCACGGTCATGCGCGGTGGTGGTGGGGCTGCGGAACTGCAGGGTGTCGGACAAAATGCACGATAGCATAGCGCCTTTGATATTGCGCGGCGCACGCGCAAGCGCATCGCCCATCAGGTCATGCAAGATGGTGGCCGTGCAGGCCAGCGGGCGGATGGTGATATCAATCGGCGATTTGGTCTTGATGCCACCAACAAGCAGGTGGTGGTCGATGATTCCCACCACATTCGCCTCATTGATTGAGGGCGGCAATTCGGCCGGGTTGTTGGTGTCGACGATCACGCAGGTATCGGCGGCGGTGACATCCGCGATGATTTCGGGCTTGGTCAGATCCCAATATTTCAACATGAAGGCGGCTTCGGTATTTGGCTCACCCAGCAGAACGGCGCGGGCCGGAGTGCCTTTGATCTCCGACAGATACCAAGCCCAGATGAGCGGCGAACCGGTGCTGTCGGTGTCTGGGGATATGTGGCCGAAAACGAGAGTGGTCATTGAGCAAACCTTGGCATTGAGTGATTTGCCGCCTTATAGGCGCGGATATGGGGAATGTCACGCTTTGAGCGCAGGGATTTGCTGCGTTGCGGCGCAGCAATCGTAACCCGCCCCTGTGCGGTAAGGGTAAGGGCGATGCCAAAGGGGCGGCGGGGCAGAACTGGCTTCAATCCAGGCGCTGAACGGTAAAGCCTTGGACTTGCAATAGGGCCAGCACGCCTGCTTGCCCCGAAAGATGCAGCGCGCCAAAACCGGCGAAAGCGGGGCCATCGACCAGCGCTGCTTCGATTCTGGTGATCCAATCGCGGTTGCGCGATGCCATCAGTGCCTCTTCGGCCTTATCGAAATCGGCATCGATCTGGGCGGCGCTGGCTCCGGGCATATCCTTGGCCAACAGGCGCGAAAACTCCCAGATCAGGCGACGTTCTCCGGCGAAATAGGCGTCGGCGGTGGTGGAGAGGAAATCGTCCGCATGTTCTTCGATCAACAAAGCGTTGCGGATCATGGTGAGTTGTTCATCCATCGTCAGCCCATCAAAAAGGCGTAGGGCTGTGTCAAACGGTTCGAGTGCCTTGATGGCAAGGCCGCGCGCTGAGGCGGCCGCAATCAGGCGTTTATCCAGCCCGCCACCGCTGGCCGCTATTTGTAGCGCGCAAGGCGGGATAGCGAGCATCATGGATATAAACCAGGGCCGCAGCTTTTCGGCGAGAGAGGACGGGATTGCGCGTTGCAAAAGGGCGGCGGTCAGCGCCTCCCATTCGGCGGGGGACAGTGCGGATTTTAGTCCGGAGCCAGCCATGTCGACCATCGCGGCGGGATCGATGTTCAGCTTATTTAGCAGGGCTTTTTCTTCTTCCGGCCCGGCCTCCACCAGCAGGGTTTTGGATTTTTCGAGCAAGGGAAGCAGCGTGGCCATATAAGCATCATGGCGCGGATCATTGAGGTGGTAGGTGCCGGAGAGATAGAGCGTTTCGTCGCCGCGCGTAGCCTGCCAGAGGTTTCCGGTGGCGAAGGGCGCGGCATGGGCGGCAGCGAGAAGTGCGCTACGCTCGGGTTGTGGCAGCGCGTCGATGAGGTTTTCGCCCGCGCATTGGGCTGAAGCAGAGGTCATAAGCAGACTCAGTACAGTAAAGCAAATCGCAAGAAACCGCATCACTATCCCCGCCTGGTGGTTTGATGCCAGAAGGGTTGCACAGAGGGTGGCATAAACCAAGCCAGATGTTCCAGACGCGGTGGTATTGCCCTGTGCTTTCGCGGCGGATTATAAGGCGGCCTCGCAGCAGAGGAAGGCCACTGTACCTAATCCGTTATGCAGAGCTTTTTAAGCCTCGCTTGCTTGACAGTTCGATGCCGCATGCCTATCTGTGCGGCGTTGGCACTCACTAGTGTTGAGTGCTAATCGATATTAACCTGGAACCTAAGGGAGTGTTCTCAGATGGCATTCACACCGCTACATGACCGTGTACTGGTTCGCCGCATTGAAGGCGAAGATAAGACCAAGGGTGGCCTGATCATCCCCGACACCGCAAAAGAAAAGCCTGCTGAGGGCGAAATTATCGCGCTGGGCGAAGGCGCGCGCAAGGATAGCGGCGAACTGATCGCACCTTCCGTCAAAGTGGGTGACCGCGTGCTGTTCGGCAAATGGTCGGGCACCGAGGTGACGCTTGAAGGCAAAGAACTGCTGATCATGAAAGAGGGCGATATCATGGGGATCATCGGCTGACCCCGATGCCATGGGATATGCGTAGCGAATGCGCAGCCTATGGACCTGATTTCGCTTAAACAACTGAAATTCAAGACAAACTGGAGCAAGCAAAATGGCTGCTAAGGA
>CALEMZ010000021.1 GCA_937910975.1 uncultured Pseudorhodobacter sp.
CGCCGGATTGCGGCAGACCGGGTGCGAGAAGCGGCTCTAGGTCTGAAGTTTGAGAAAGACGCTAAGCCTTCTTCCATAGTTGAGGAAGATCAGCCTGCCACCCCTTCAAAAGCATCTGCTGCTTAAAAGGAAATCACATGAAAACATGGTTTACAGCGCGCGCCACGAACGGTGTCGCGGAGCTCTCTATCTATGACGAAATCGGCTCCTACGGGGTGCCAGCCAAGGCCTTTATCGATGAGATGAAAGCCTTAGGCAATATCTCCGAGCTAACACTTCGGATTAACAGTCCGGGCGGATCTGTCTTTGATGGCATCGCTATCTATAACGCACTTAAACGCCACCCAGCCAAAATCATCGTCACGGTTGAAGGTTTGGCCGCTTCCATAGCCTCGGTCATCCTGTGTGCTGGTGATGAAGTCGTCATGCCCAAGAATGCGTTAATCATGATCCATGATCCATCGGCGGTAGTCATGGGCAGTGCTCGAGATATGCGGTCCATGGCGGAGGCCTTGGACAAGATGCGTGATGGTCTGGTCTCTGCTTATCAAGATAAGACGGGGCGCGACCAGCCCGACATTGTCGAATGGATGGCCCAAGAGACCTGGTTCGATGCTGAAGAAGCCATGAAAGCAGGGTTTGCCGATCGTATTGAAGAACCAGTCTCTATGGCTGCCACCTTTGATCTTTCAAAATTTACCCGCGTGCCAACAGCATTGGCATCGCTCCCTAATCAAACGCCCCCTGAGAATGTTGCTGAACAATCCCCAGAAAACACGGAGACGAAAATGACTGAAAAACCCAATACAGAACCGGAAAACACCACCGAGAATGTTCCGGCTGAAGACGCCCGTGCTGAAACCAAAGCGAATGACAACGTCATCGATCTTGATCAGGTCCGCGCACAGGAACGCAAAGCCACACTGTCTTACGTGAGCGAGATTAATCAGCTTTGCGCCTTGGCGGGCACTCCCGAAATGGCGTCAGGCTTTATTGCCAAAGCAACGTCGCCTGAAATTGTCCGAACAAAGCTTCTGGAAGCCCGCGCTGAAGAAGATGACGCATCAGCCGTCAGTGCTACGGGGCGAAACCATACGCCCAAGCCCAGTGAACCAACAATTGACACCGCTGCCATTTATGCAGCGCGCAACAAATCCGTCAGATAAAGGAGTAACCCATGCCTGTCATGACCGAAGGCCAGCACGCTGGCGAATTTATCGTTTCTGAAGGAAACGGATCCATTAGCCGAGAAACCGTAACCGTTTTGAACGGTCGAACCCTGGATGCCGGGGCTATCCTCGGACAAGTCACCGCGTCTGGAAAATACCGCGAAATTGATCCCGCTGCCACGTCCGGTGCGGAAATCGCAGTTGCAGTGCTGTTCGATGCTGTTGATGCCTCTGGCGGCGATGCGCCCGGGATCGTTATCACCCGCCTTGCAGAAGTTCATGCTGGCGAGGTGGTTTGGCCCACTGGCATTACCGACCCCCAAAAACTGACGGCCATTAATCAATTGGCCGCCGCCACCATTATTGTCCGATAGGAGAGGCCCATGCCCGCACTAGACGTATTTAATTCCAATGCTTTCTCGATGGTATCCCTGACGGATTCCATCAACAAAATCCCCTTTATGCCTGGGCGAATTGGCAAGCTAGGGCTGTTCCGTGAACAAGGTGTTGCGACCACTTCAATCCTCATTGAGGAGAAAGAAGGCTCCCTCACACTCGTGGAGACCACGGCGCGTGGCGCTCCTGCGGTGCAGAATGCCCAC
>CALEMZ010000022.1 GCA_937910975.1 uncultured Pseudorhodobacter sp.
AGTTTACCAAGATAACCTTTGGCGGTGGGTTCATCACTGCCAAAGGCTGCGCCTCGGCGATCTCCTGCAAAATCCGCTCCACCTTCCGCGTGTCTGAGCCATAGGCCACGCCAACCTTCACGATCAGCCGCCCCGACATATTGAACCGCGTCCAGTTCGTTACCATCCCCGATACCAAATCCGAATTCGGCACGATTACATCCGTACGATCAAAGGTTTGGATCCGCGTGGACCGGACAGAAATGGAGCGCACCGTGCCCATTACGCCGTTCACCTCGATCCAATCACCTTCCGACACCGGACGCTCGATCAGCAAGATGATGCCCGAAACGAAGTTCGACACGATGTTTTGCAAACCAAAGCCGATACCGACCGAAAGCGCGCCTGCCACAATCGCTAGGCCCGAAAGGTCCAGCCCCGCCGCATTGATGGAAATCAGCCCGGCAAGGAAAATACCCACATAGCCCACACCCGCGACAATGGCATTCTGCCCGCCCTGATCTAACGATGTCTTGGGCAGTACCGTGGCTTTCAATGCGCCTTGCAACAGGCGAGTGACCAAAAAGCCAAACCCAAAAACCACACCCAGCAAAATGAAATCAGACGGCGAAATGCGTGTCGCACCAATTTGGAACCCGTCACGAAGCTTGGTGAACACTTCTGTCAGATCGGCGGTCCGTGCCCCCCAGATCAACGCAAAAATCGGCGTGGAAGAGAAAGCCAGGAAAAAGCCAACCAACACGGGCACCAGCGCATCGCGGCCGCGCGCATCATTGCGAATGATCGCGGCATAGATCGACCCGACAAGGTTTTGCAGAATGAACAGCAAGCCCACCAAGCCAAGCGAGGCCACGGCGGGAAATACAATCCCCTGCCCCGCCCGGACATAGCCCGCCGTCGCCAGAAGTGGCCCGACAATGGCCACAACAACGGCCCCGCGCGCCACGATCGCGACAATCCGCGACGAAAACGATACCGAGGTTCCCTCCGGTTGTTCTTCGTTGGCACTTCCCAGCAGCAACTTGCCAAGCTGGAACAGAAAGAACCCTGCAATCAAAATTGTCGGATAGGACAGAACGGAAATCGCAGCATCCGGCATTTGCAAATCCGGCAAAAACGCCTTGCGCAGGACTTCGATCCCCAGCGTCAGACCAAGCGCCTGCGCCAAGAACTGCGCCTTGGCACGTGCGGCTGTTCCCATACGCAAATGCGTAGGCGCACTTGTGGCGGCCGGGAAACTGCACGCGCCAATCCAACGTGAAACAAATACGATTAACCCAAAAGCAATCAGATCCGAGGCAATTACCTCGCCCAGCGGGCCAAGCATACCCGACAATATGATCGCCGTTGAAAAGGCAATCACGCCGAGCATCGGCACGATCACCTGACCAAGCGAGGTCGCAAAAATCGAAATTTCGCGGACGTTACTAGTGCCATGCTCTTGCAATCGGATCGCAAAACCTTCGATCAGCGCGCGCCCACGCAAAATGGTGAAAGCGGCAAATAACAAAAGTGCAATAATCGGCGGCAAAGTGTCCAGCAAACCCTGGCGCTTGCTTTCATTGGCCCAATTGCTGCGCACCTCATCCGAAAGAGACTTGACCGAGCTCAATACCGAGGACATCGCAATGGGCCAGTTCGCTGGGTTCACGGGCGAGGGCCAAAGCTGCAACAACGCGTCGGTCTGGCGTTCGCGCAACGTGCTGTCAATCTCACGGATCAAGCCATCTGCACGGCTATAGGCCTCTACCGCCGCAATCGACGGGGCCTGAAGCACTGATAGCTGTTCGTTGAGGGCAACCCTGCGCGCGGCAATATCATCGGGTTCGCTCCCACCGTCTGCCGGAACAGGCCCTAAGGCTTCGATCTGGGCACGCAAAGTTTCAAGCCGCGCGCCATTGGTTCCCTGTGCCACTAGAAATTTTGCACGCCAATTCGCAATGTCGCTGCGCAAAGCCTCAAGCCGAACCTCAGACGAAACGGAGTCGGAAATCAAAGCATCGGCGGTGCTCGCAAACGCCTCCCAAGCCGGGTAATCAAGTGCTACCTCAACCGTGGCTGCATCAGTCTTCAACTCGGTGGAAAGATTGGTTTGCGCCAAAGTCGCGCCACCGAGTCCAAGCCAAATACCGGCAACCGCGAGCCAAAGCCAAAGCAGCGGCCCGGTGTTATTTCTGAGTTTAAAGCTCATTCTTCATACACTGTCGGAAGGCTCCGCCCGACCCTATCAAGCCAAGTTGGGACAGGTAAACCCTTGGAGTGCAAGAACTCCGGGTTGAAAAGTTTCGACTGATAACGGGTGCCATAGTCACACAGAACCGTCACAATCACCTTACCCGGCCCCATATCGTGCGCCATACGAATGGCGCCTGCGATGTTCACCCCGGATGAACCGCCCAAGCAAAGCCCCTCTTCGGCCAAAAGATCAAACACAATCGGCAAAGCCTCAGAATCCGGGATGCGATAGCTGTAGTCCGGCTTCAAGCCTTCAAGATTCGCCGTAATCCGCCCCTGCCCGATCCCTTCGGTAATTGAAGAGCCGGGGCTGTCAAACGTACCCGTCGTATAAAACGCATGCAGCGCTGCACCTTCCGGATCGGCCAGCCCGATTTTCACGCCTTTTGGCTGCAACGCCAGCGCCATTCCGGCCAATGTGCCACCCGAGCCAACCGAGCAGATAAAGCCATCCACCTTGCCGCCCGTCTGCTCCCACACTTCCGGCCCGGTGGTTTCCACATGCGCCATCCGATTGGCAACGTTATCGAACTGATTTGCCCAAATTGCACCGTTTGGCTCGGTTTGGGCAAGTTTTTCTGCCAAACGCCCCGAATACCGCACATAATTGTTAGGGTTTTTATAGGGTGCGGCTGGCACCTGTACCAATTCAGCACCGGCGAGCCGCAGCATGTCCTTCTTTTCCTGGCTCTGGGTTTCGGGGATCACAATCACGGTACGAAACCCCATTGAGGCCCCGACAAGTGCGAGGCCAATACCCGTGTTGCCCGCCGTGCCTTCCACAATCGTGCCGCCTGGCCGCAACTGCCCCTTCGCAATCGCATCCTTGATAATGTAGAGCGCTGCCCGGTCTTTGACCGATTGGCCGGGGTTCAAAAACTCTGCCTTGCCCAAGATCTCACAGCCCGTAACTTCCGATGCCTTTTTGAGTCGGATCAGGGGGGTCTTGCCGATGGCGTCTGCCAGATCGCTGTAAATGCGCATCCGATATTCCTTTATTGTGTTGCCATTGGTGTAGGGGTCAGCCGCGGCAAACTCAAGCTTTCACAGCGCGACTCCCATATCAAAACCCCCAGCGGCCGGTCAAGTTCGTGTGGCTTGAGCCATTGCCTCACGACGCAAACGAGGGCGTTCCCGCGCCAGCCAATAATAGCTGAGAAGCAAAGGCGCGGTCGTCGCCTCCCCCCGCGCCACGAGCGCCTCAAACGCATCGAAAGACAATAGATGCCCTCTGATGTCTTCCGCATCGCTTTCCTCGCCGCCCAAAATGGCCGAACCATCCGGCAAATCGGTGAGGGCGGCGAAAGAATAGACATACTCTGTCTTGGCACCCGGTGATGGATAGTAAGATCCGATAGGCAGCAAGGCCCCCAAGGTCAAACCCGCCTCCTCCGTCGCCTCACGCCGCGCCGCCTCCTCGGGCGACTCTGCCAGGTCGATCCGGCCGGCGATGGGCTCCAGCTGCCAAGGTTGCGCATCGCCGCGCGCAAAAGGGCCGACTCGGAATTGTTCAACAAACAGCACCCTGTCGCGCATAGGATCATATGGCAGCACCGTCACCGCATCACCCGAGACAAAAGCCGCGCGTTTCACAACCGCGCTTTGCTTGCCATCAAACCGCTGAAATGACAGTGCATATTCCTCAACCGCAAAGAAATCGGCGTAGGCCTCGTGCCTTGCTTCCACCCGCACATCCAAAGGGCTGGCCTTGCGGCGCGTGTCATTCGGCCCCGCGACAGCCGCACGCACCCGGCTTGATCCGCGCATCATCATCGGCTCACGCCGCGCCAGCGCGATCGGGGCCGGATACTGCGCCATGACATCGCCTGCGGTGGCAACCACCGTCGGGCCCCATTGGTGCACCCAATCATTAAGGCTCCACGCAGCGCCAGGTTGCCAAAGATCAGGATTGGGAAAATAGACCAAAGCCTCAACCGCGCCCGCTGCCTGCACGGTTAGCGCGCGGGTTTCATAACCAAACGGCCCCTCATAATGGTCCAGCCGCGCCATGTCCGTCGTCGTCAGACCGCGTAAAAGCAACCCCTGCGCGCGCGAACCGGCCTCAGCCATCACCAAGGGAAAGTTATGTCCCCGCGCCCAATAGACCGCGTGGTCGGGCAATACGGCCACCTCCACCACAGGCATGCGCCCCAAAACAACCTGCAACAATGGCAAATGGCACAGCGTGCCGTAGACAAACAGTGTGGTCATCCCAGTCAGTCCCACCGCCGCTTGGCCCACTCAGCGATCAATCCGCCCATAATACCACCGACGATCAGGGTGCTCAGCAGCTCAACGGTTAGAAGCCGCATACTGTTTTCCAAGGCCAGCCCAAAGATATCCACCAGCGCCTCCATCGGGCCGTCATAGCGTTTCTTGAAGGCCTTGCGGACCATCAGGATGATTGAGCAGACCAAGAGCGCCCAAACCGTAAAGGTCACTGCCGTGCGCAGCCCAGACCCGGCAGCCGCCCGATACCCCCGGCCCGTCAAGTTACCCATCACGATCCAACCACATAGTAAGCCAATCCCGGTACATATCGCATTGAACTGACCATATTGAACGTCTTCCGGCATCCCCAGCTTAAAGGCCTCTGCCGTCAAAAAGGCCGTAATTGCAAAGATAACGGCCGCAATCAATTTCGAAATTGTAGGCATATGGCCCCTGTCTGGTTAGCGCGTAGCCCGCCAAATGCAGGCAGGCCACGGTGAACTGCATTATGTTATAGTCTCCGCCCTGAAACGCGCCAGCGCAAGAGGTGAGATGGAATTCCACATCAGCCGGAACCGCCCCCCTTCCCCAACCCCGCCCCAAATCCAAAAACCCCCCCCCCC
>CALEMZ010000023.1 GCA_937910975.1 uncultured Pseudorhodobacter sp.
CCCGCAATCCAGAATGCAGGTATATTTTCCAAATCATTGCGGTGCATTCTTCTTGAGCGGTCTACATAATCGTTCTTTTGCAGTTGCTCTGGCCCTGGGTTTTGATTGATCAGTCCGGGTCGCAAATCCTCAGGGCTGGCAAGGCCCGAGTTGGCCCGCAACATCCGGTAGACTGTCATCCAGCCTTGCCCCATGACCTTCAGCACAAGCAATGACGCGGCAATAGAATAGGCAACGAAGACGGGGTTTTGGAGGTTAAGTAATTCCATCACAGATGCTCCTCAGGTGATGCAATAAATTTTCCAATGCCATGGGTGTTGTGTCAACGCTTTATCGGGTGCGTTTGTGCTTGCTGTACACCCAATGTGAGTCTATACGCCGCTGGTCACGTTGTTACGTGATGAATCAACAAGAAACGCCGTGTTTGGCCGCTCCCGTCGCTGGGGGTCACATCCGGCAATAGGAGAAGCGACATGAAACTTAATGAACTTTCCGACAACGCCGGTGCGGCGAAGAAACAAAAGCGCAAAGCGCGCGGTCCGGGTTCGGGCAAGGGTAAAACCGCTGGCCGTGGTATCAAGGGCCAGAAATCGCGTTCGGGCGTGTCTATTGGTGGCTACGAAGGCGGGCAGATGCCGCTTTACCGTCGTTTGCCGAAGCGCGGATTCACCAAGCCAAACCAGAAGCATTATGCCGTTGTAAACCTGGGCCTGATCCAGAAGTTCATCGACGCAGGCAAGCTCGACGCCTCGGTTGACATCTCCGAAGACGCGATCATCGCTGCCGGCCTGACCAAGCTAAAGCTGGACGGTGTTCGTATTTTGGCCAAGGGCGAGCTGAAAGCAAAAGTAACGCTGATCGTGACCGGAGCCTCGGCTTCGGCTGTTGAGGCTGTTGCAAATGCTGGTGGTAGCCTCACCATTGCGTCACGTGCAGCGGCTGCAGCTGAATAAGAGGTTGTGAGCGGTCGCAAGACCCCTTACATCTTCATCAAGTTTTCGCGCCGCCGACCGGAAAACGGTTTGGCGGCGCTTCCTTTAGCGCCTGTGGAGAAATTTAACCATGGCATCTGCTGCGGAACAAATGGCTGCAAACCTGAGCTGGGGGGCGCTGGGTAAGGCGACCGACCTGCGCCAACGCATCTTTTTCACGATCGGGCTGCTGATCGTTTACCGGATAGGGACTTATATTCCCGTTCCCGGCATTGATGGCACCGCCTTGCGGAGCTTCATGCAAGACCTGTCTTCGGGCATTGGCGGCATGTTGAACATGTTTACCGGTGGCGCGATTTCCCGGATGGGGATTTTTGCGCTAGGGATCATGCCTTACATCTCGGCCTCTATCATCGTGCAATTGCTGACGGCTATGGTGCCGCGGCTGATGCAGTTGAAAAAGGAAGGCCAGCAGGGCCAGAAGAAGATTAACCAATACACCCGCTACGGTACGGTGGCGCTGGCCACGTTCCAGGCTTGGGGGATTGCTGTTTCGATTGAAGCGGGCGGTCTGGCGCATGATCCGGGGCTATTTTTCAAGCTCGCCTGCGTGGTTACGTTGGTGGGCGGCACAATGTTCCTGATGTGGCTGGGTGAGCAGATCACCGCGCGCGGCATTGGTAACGGGATTTCACTGATCATCTTTGTGGGCATCGTTGCGGAAATTCCGGCAGCATTGGCGCAGTTCTTCACGCAGGGCCAATCTGGCGCAATCCCGCCGGCAGTGATCGTTGGCGTGATCGTGATGGTTATCGCTGTGATTGCCTTTGTGGTGTTCATGGAGCGCGCCTTGCGCAAAATCCATATTCAATATCCCCGCCGTCAGGTGGGTATGAAGGTCTATGATGGCGGGTCCAGCCACTTGCCAGTCAAGGTGAACCCGGCGGGAGTTATCCCTGCGATTTTTGCTTCGTCGCTACTGTTGCTGCCAGTCACAATCTCCACCTTTTCGGGCGCACAGACCGGGCCGATCATGTCGACCATTCTGGCCTATTTCGGACCGGGGCAGCCGCTGTATCTGTTGTTCTTTGTCGCGATGATCGTGTTCTTTGCGTATTTCTACACCGCCAATGTGGCGTTCAAGGTGGAAGACGTGGCAGAGAATTTGAAAAACCAGAACGGCTTCGTACCAGGAATTCGTCCAGGAAAGAAAACCGAAGAATATCTGGAGTATGTGGTCAACCGCGTGTTGGTCCTGGGTTCGGCCTATTTGGCGGCAGTATGTTTGTTGCCGGAAATACTGCGCAGTCAGTTCGCGATTCCCTTCTATTTTGGCGGGACCTCGGTTTTGATCGTGGTGTCGGTCACGATGGACACGATCAACCAAGTGCAATCGCATTTGTTGGCCCATCAGTATGAGGGTCTGATCGAGAAATCGCAGTTGCGTGGCAAGAAACGGGGCAAGCCCGCGCCTTCGCGTCGCTAAAGGGGCTGCACATGCCAAATATCATCCTTCTTGGACCACCCGGTGCTGGCAAAGGCACGCAGGCAATGCGTTTGGTGGAGGGCCGCAACATGGTGCAGCTTTCCACCGGCGATATGTTGCGTGAGGCCAAAACCTCTGGCTCTGAGATGGGGC
>CALEMZ010000024.1 GCA_937910975.1 uncultured Pseudorhodobacter sp.
ACTCGGTTTGACTTGATTTCGATCAAGTCAAACCCACTAACTTCTCCCTAAAGTGACCGCACTGCCTTGGCCGAGGACAAGATGACAAACCTGACATTGCCGCACCTGCCGCGCCCCTTGGCGCTGGCTGCAAAGCCGCTGCCGCTTGCACCGATCACCTTAATGTTGACCACGCTGGCGCGACAACTAATGCGCCGTCATCCCGGCCTGCTGAAAAGGCTAGGAGAGCACGCTCAGCGCCGCTTTTTGCTGGATTTGACCGACCTGCCGTTTCTGTTGCTGTTGGAGCCTGGCTCCTCGACCCCTCGCGTGACCGCTCACCCCCGCCGCCGCCCGCCAGACAATGATGCGCGCATCGCCGGCCTGACCGCTGCTTTTCTAGGCATGATGCATGGCAGCCTTGACGGCGACGCGCTGTTCTTTTCACGCGATCTGGTGGTCGAGGGTGATACCGCTGCGGCACTGGCGCTGCGTAATGCCATTGATGATGCCGAGCTTGATCTGACGACCGAGTTGAGCGTTTTTATTAAACCCCTCAGCCCGCTGTTTACGCGCTTCGTGCCGTTGGCCGAACGCCTGACCGGACTTGCCTTGCACCGAATGGACCGACCCGCCGGAGCGCCGCTATGATGGAGTTGGTTTGCCCTGCGGGCACGCCCGCTGCCTTGCGCGCCGCAGTCGAGGCTGGGGCGCAAACGATCTACTGCGGGTTTGCTGATGAAACCAATGCCCGCAATTTTCCTGGTCTGAACTTCGACCGCGACGAAATGGCCGCCGGTGTTGCCTTTGCCCATGCGCGGGGCAGCAAAGTGCTGGTCGCCATCAACACCTTTCCTCATGCCGGTGCCGAGGCGATTTGGCACCGCGCGATTGCCGATGCCGAAACCGCAGGTGCGGATGCGGTGATCCTTGCCGATATCGGGCTTCTGGCCCATGCCGCCGAAAACCATCCCGGCCTGCGCCGCCACCTTTCTGTGCAGGCTGCCGCCGCCAACCCCGACGTGATCAACTTCTATGCCGAAGCTTTCGGGGTCAAACGCGTCGTTCTGCCCCGAGTTCTGACGGTTGCTGAGATCGCGGCTATCAACCGCGAGATTGACGTGGAAACCGAGGTCTTTGTATTCGGCGGTCTTTGTGTGATGGCCGAGGGCCGATGCTCGCTATCGTCCTATGCCACAGGAAAATCGCCTAACATGAACGGCGTATGCTCGCCCGCGAGCCATGTAGTCTATGCTGAAGAATCCGGTGGGCTGACCGCGCGGCTTGGCGGCTTTACCATTCACCGCACTGCCAAGGGCCAGCCGGCACCTTATCCGACCCTATGCAAGGGGTGCTTTACCTCGCCAAGCAAAACTGGGAGTGACCAGACCGGACATGTGTTTGAAGACCCGGCCAGCCTTGATGCCACCCAGCTGATCCCGGCTCTTGCGCACGCCGGGGTGACGGCACTGAAGATTGAAGGCCGCCAACGCAGCCGCGCCTATGTGGCCGAGGTGGTGCGTAGCTTCCGCGCTGCGCTTGAGGCCCACGCCGCGGGCCGTCCGATGCCAGAAGCGGCACTTGCAAAGCTGAGCGAAGGCCAAGCCGCCACCACCGGCGCCTATGCCAAAACGTGGAGATAACAATGCCCGTTGCGATTGACCTGACCGTCGGCCCCAACCCGTTCTTCTGGGAGGCTGCCGCTGTGCGCACGTTCTACCAAGACCTCGCGGCCTCACCGGTGTCGCAGGTGGTACTGGGTGAGGTTGTCTGTTCCAAACGGCTACCTTTCTGGCAAGACGAAATTGCACAGGCCACGGATGCTTTGCTTTTGGCGGGGAAGGCTGTGGCGATCAGCACGCTCGCGCTGGTCACGCTGAAGCGCGAGCGCAAAGCCACCGCAGCTCTGGCGGAAATAGGCCTTCCGGTCGAGGTAAACGATCTGACCGCCCTGCATAGCTTGCCCAAGGGGCAGGCATTCTGGGTCGGGCCGCTGATCAACGTCTACAATGAAGGCACGCTGCGCTGGTTGGTCTCGCGCGGGGCCACGCGGGTTTGCCTGCCGCCCGAACTGCCGCTGGACTCGATTGCCGTTCTGGCCCGACTGGGCCGCGAATTAGGTGTGGCCGTTGAGGTTTGGGGACACGGCCGCCTGCCGCTTGCGATTTCGGGGCGCTGCTATCATGCGCGCCTGCATGACCGCGCCAAGGATAACTGTCAGTTCGTCTGTGGTCTGGACCCGGATGGCCGTGAAGTTGACACCGTAGACAGCCAGAAATTTCTGGTCGTCAATGGCGTGCAAACCTTAAGCCAAAGCACCGCCAGCATGGCCTATCAGACCGAGGCCCTACACGAGGCTGGCGTCACCTCGCTTCGCCTGTCTCCCCAAAGCGATAATTTCATAGGGATATGTTCCGCCTATGCGGAGCGCATTGCAGGCCGTATAACCGCCGCAGATCTCGCGGCTTTGCTTATACCGCATGTGCCGGGCGGGCGGCTGTCAGATGGTTTTGTGCGCGGCGATTTTGGAGCGCATTGGTCCGGCGCCCCCGCAACTGTCACCGAAAGTATCCGCCATGACCTTTGAAACCCAAGGTCTGCGGCGCGTCGTTAACAACCCCGCTCTGAGTGCTGCGCAAAAGGCCCGCGCCCTGTCAATTGAGGCAGAAAACGCGATGCCCTATCCGCAGCTTGATGCCGAAACCCATGCGGCGCTTGAAGCGAGGGTGATCTGCGACATGTATGAGGGCCACGCGCCCTACAGGCCGCGCTATGTGCTGCCTGACTACGGCGTGGTGTTGACGTGCGGCAGTGATTGGCTTGAATTGCCGGTACCACAAACGCTGGACGAGGCGATCAACACGCTGATGATCGCCTATCACCACGTACCTTCGGTCACTGGCATGCCGGTTTATGTCGGGCAGTTGGACGATCTCTTGCTGCCGTTCTGCGAGGGCGTGTCGGACGAGGCATTGTACCAAAAGCTGAAACTGTTCTGGCGCTACATCGACCGCGTGCTGCCCGATGCTTTCTTGCATGCAAATATCGGCCCCTCGGACAATCGCGTCGCCCGCACTATTTTGCGTGTTGATGCCGAGCTTGGCCAGATCGCGCCAAACCTGACTTTCCGCTATGATCCGGCAATCAGCACCGAGGCGATTTTGGCGCAAGCCATCGCCAATATCACCATCTGTTCCAAGCCGCATATCGCCAATCACCCGCTGCACGCCGCCACTTTTGACGCGCGCGGCTACGGCATTGTCAGCTGCTATAACGCGCTGCCGCAGGCTGGCGGAGCCTCGACCCTGACGCGGATCAATTTGTTGGAAGTCGCCAAACGTTCGCACGATACAGATGATTTTCTGACCAATACCCTGCCGCAGTATGTCGCTCTGAATGTCCGGCTGGCGCAGGCACGGATCGACTATCTGTTCGATCAATCCGGCTTTTTTGATAGCTTTCTGGTGACCGAGGGCTGGATCGACCGTGGCCGTTTCACCGCGATGTTCGGTATCTTTGCTATGGCCGAGGCGGTGAACCATCTGCTGTTAAAATCCGGTAACCCGGGTCGCTATGGTCGGGATGCAGAGGCCAATGCGCTAGGACATGCCATTTCGGCGCGCCTGACCGATCTGGTTGCGGCCCAGCCGATGCGAAACGTCTGGCGCGACCGCGCGATGTTGCATTCGCAGGCCGGCCTTTCCACCGATACCGGACTGACCCCCGGCGTACGTATCCCCTATGGAACCGAGCCAGACCCCGTGGTGCATGTGCTGGCCTTGGCACCGCACCACCAGTACTACCCCTCGGGGATCAGTGAGATCCTGACGCTGGATGAGACGGTAAAGGCTAATCCAGCAGCAGTGATGGATCTGTGCAAAGGCGCCTTTGCCAGCGGGTTTCGCGAGTTTACGGCCAATATCGGCGGCAATGATCTGGTGCGGGTGACCGGATACATGATCCGACTTTCCGATGTGGCGCGGTTCAATGCCCTGAAGGGCGCGCGCACCAACACCACGGCACTGGGGGCCGAGGCTGCAAAACTCACGGCGATTTTGGACCGCAAACCAAGGGTGGTGGCGTATGAACTTGCCGCAGGCGCGGATCGCTAAGATTCTGCTATGGTCATGTGTTGATGGGCCAGGAAATCGGTTGGTGCTGTTTTTGCAGGGCTGCAATTTTGCCTGTGCGGCCTGCCATAACCCCCACACCATCGGCCAGTGCAACGATTGCGGCGATTGCATCCCGGCCTGCCCGACGGCCGCGCTCTCGCTTGCGGGGGGGCGCCTGCATTTCGACCCGGCACGTTGCACCCAATGTGATGATTGCCTCGCGGCCTGCCCCATCAGTGCCAATCCGATGGCGCTGCCCTACAGCGTCGCCGACATCCTGACATTGCTGCACCGACATCGCGCATTTCTGTCCGGCATAACGGTATCGGGTGGTGAGCCGACCTTGCAAACGGGCTTTGTCACCGCCCTGTTTGCCGCTATTCGCGAAGACCCGGACCTTGCCGGTTTGACCTGCTTTGTCGACAGCAATGGCCACCTTGGCGCGCTGGGCTGGCAGGGTTTGCTTTCGGTGACGGACGGGGTGATGCTGGACATCAAAGCCTTTGGGCCCGCGTTGCACCTTGCCATGACCGGGCGCAGCAATGCGCGCAGCCTTGCCAGCGCCAAAATCGCCCATGCGGCGGGCAAGCTTTACGAGCTGCGCTATCTGATTGTCCCCGACCAGACTGACAGCCCCGGAGAAATCGCCCGGCTGATCCGCTTTGCCAGCGATCTGGGTGGACCGCAGCGCATTCGGCTGAATGCGTTTCACCATCAGGGGGTGCGCGGTGTAGCGGCTGACTGGCTGTCGGCACCGCGACAAGCGGTTGAGGTCGTGGCCGAACAGTTGCGCCATGCCGGGCTTGGGCCGGTGATTGTTCCTGCGGTTTGGCTTTAGGCGCAGGCCCCAGGCTTGCATGCCTCCTTGCGGTTTCAGTTTGTGCAGCTGGGTGGGCGGCCCGAGATCAGTTCCGCGCGGTCATCGGTTAAAGCGTGATCTTGCCGTTGATAGCATCGGCCAGCGTATGCTCGTCAAAGACTTTGATAAAAGCCGTCAGTGCGGTCACGAGAAGCGGCGGCAATCGGCAATAAGGCGTCAGCTGACAGCCGTTTTCAGGCCCCAGACATTCAACCAGTCGGAAATCGGGTTCGGTATGACGGAGCAGTTCACCCAGATTGATTTCTTCGGGTGGCATGGCCAGCATGAAGCCGCCGCTGCGGCCGCGTTGCCCCCGCAAAAACCCCTGCTGGATCAGCATCAGGACCACTTTCTTTACATGTGCCCTGGAAATCCGGTTGGCATCGGCGGTCGCCTCAATGGTGACAAGCCGATCGGTATGCGTCGCTGCATACAAGAGAACGCGTACTGAATAATCGGTGAACTTTGTCAGCCGCAATGTAAATCTCCCTGAGCCAGAAGGGTTTGGCCATTACCCGGCAGCGCTGTGATAACCCCCAATTCGCGCTTTGGTAAAGCGCAGAGCGCGGCGCAGCTTGGAAGATGGTGTCAGAAATCAGGCCCGCGCGCTCCAAAGTTGCCTGAAAAAAGACGGTACTGGACAAAAGGGATATTTAAATTGACCCAAATCAAAGCTTGGGTGGGGCGTCTTGGGTTAACTGCCCTCATGCGAACCAGAATCATACCCCTCCTGACGACCCTGACCCTCGCGCTGGCGATGGTGTTCGGGGCTGTCGCTCAGGGTATGGCGCAGGCCACCGCGCTGCGCGGGCCGGTCTTCGAAATGGTAATCTGTTCCGCCGAGGGCGGCGAGAGCGTGATCGTCATTGATGCCGCTGGCAACCGTGTCGAGCCTGATCAGCACTGCCCACCAACGCACTGCCGCGACTGCCTGGTATCCACCGTTTCGGCGCCTGTCGACATTTCGGTGACCGCCCGGTTTGAGCCCTCTTTCACCGACGAGCCTATGCTCGTTTCCTTCTTTGTTATTGCGCAGCGCCGGTTCGCTTTCCAAACCGCGCGCGGCCCTCCACAGAAGATTTGATACGTATGTTTCCGCTCCTCGCGCGCCTGTTTGGCCTTCTGGCTCTTGTACTGCTCCTGCCGCTGTCGGCACTGGCGCAGGCACCGGTCCTGCCGCGCTTTCTGGCCGAAGTGCCCCCCGCAACCCTTGTTGATGGCGCCGACGCCTACGGCGCAATGCGCAGCGACGTACCGGTTGCGCCCTTGTTGCGCAATGGAGAGCGGATCGGCTGGGTCTTTATCACCTCAGATTTTGTCGGCACCACCGGCTACTCCGGCAAGCCCATTCATATCATGATTGCGCTGGATGACGCGGCGCGCGTTCTCGGCATCAATCTGGTACACCACTCCGAACCGATCGTTCTGATCGGTATTCCGGAATCGCGTATTCAGGCGCTGATGGCGCAACATGTCGGCCTCAATCTGGCCGAAGTGGCTGCCAACGGCGGCACCATGCCGGATTTCAACATCATATCGGGCGCTACAGTCACCATTATGGTGATCGACGATTCCATCGTGCGCTCGGGCATCCGTGTGGCGCGCCGCTTGGGCTTGGGCGGGCTTGCGCCGCAAGAAGCCCCCACCGGCCCCCGCTTTGAAATCAACACCGCAGCCACCGCCCCAGAGAGTTGGTCGGCGCTTGTAGGTGACGGCACAGTGCGGCGCATGACGCTGGAAGTGGCCGAAGTGAACGCGGCCTTCGAGCGCCTTGATGACCCGCGCGCCGTCCGATCACCGAGCCCGATGATGCCATCTATATTGACCTTTACGCGGCGCAAGTCAGCGTGCCGGGGATCGGCCTCGAGCTTCTGGGAGAGGCTGAGCATCGCAACCTTGCCAACTGGCTGAAAGAGGGCGAGCACGCCATCCTTCTAGCCGGGCGCGGCATCTATTCCTTCAAGGGTTCGGGCTATGTGCGCGGCGGCATCTTTGATCGGATCGTGTTGATCCAGGGGGATACCTCGGTGCGATTCCGCGACCACGACCACCGCCGTCTGGGTGAAATCGCCACCGTCGGTGCGCCGCGTTTCGACGAGTTGGACATCTTCCGCATCCCCGCCGGTACTGGTTTTGACCCCGCCCAACCCTGGCGCCTGCAATTGCTGACACAGCGCGATGTGGCGGCGCTGGAGCGGGCCTTTACCACCTTCGAGTTGAGCTATCAGACGCCGCCTGCCTATCTGACCGAAATCAGCCAGCCCGCAACGGTGATGGCTGAGAATGTGCATGACGCGCAGGCCGAGCGCACCGCGCAGATGGTGCTGATTGAGCGTATCTGGCGCGACCGTCAGGTCGAGATCGCCGTGCTTGCGGTGATGCTGACACTGCTGACCGGGGTGTTCTTTTTCCAGAGCTATCTGACCCGCTCGGAACGCAGGACCTACTGGTTCCGCATGTCCTTCCTGACGGTGACGCTGTTCTTTCTGGGCTGGTATGCGAATGCGCAGCTGTCCGTGGTCAACATCATGGCGCTTTTCCAGTCTATGATGGGCGGGTTCAGCTGGCAGGCCTTTTTGCTCGATCCGATGACCTTCATTCTGTGGTTCTCGGTCGCGGCGTCGCTGATCTTCTGGGGGCGCGGGGCCTATTGCGGCTGGCTTTGCCCCTTCGGCGCGCTGCAAGAGCTGACCAACCAGATCGCGCGTAAGCTGCGGGTGCCGCAGTTCACCTTGCCTTGGGGGCTGCACGAGCGCCTCTGGCCGATCAAATATATGATTTTCCTCGCCTTGTTCGGCGCCTCTCTGGCCTCATTGGAATGGAGCGAACGCTTTGCCGAGGTCGAGCCTTTCAAGACGGCAATCGTGCTCAAGTTCGACCGCGCTTGGCCCTTTGTGCTGTTCGCGCTGGCGCTGTTGTTCGCGGGGCTGTTCATTGAACGCTTTTATTGCCGCTATCTGTGCCCGCTTGGCGCAGCGCTGGCGATCCCGGCGCGACTGCGGATGTTCGACTGGCTCAAGCGGTACCGCGAATGCGGCAGCCCCTGCCACAGCTGCGCAAACGAATGCTTCGTGCAAGCGATCCACCCGACTGGTGAGATCAACCCCAATGAATGCCTCAACTGCATGCATTGCCAGGTTCTCTACCAGTCAGAAACCAAATGTCCGGTCGTCATCCGGCAGCTCAAGCGACGAGAGACCGCTTCGGGCAGTACCAAGCGCTCTGTTGAGGCGCTGGACCGGGCCATCAACACCAAACCTGCAACCAAGGAGACTGATAATGTCTGACAGAATAGAAAAACCGGGCATCAGCCGCCGCGGCCTTTTGGGCGCAACGGCCAGTGGTGCGATGCTGACCAGCTTGGGCTTGCCCCGCGCGGCAATGCTGGCTGGCACGGCAGCAACCCTGACCGCGGCTTCGACCAGCGCGGCAGCCGCCGCGACTATCGCCGACGCGCATGTAGCGCCGGGGCAGCTGGATGAATACTATGGCTTCTGGTCCTCGGGCCAGTCCGGCGAGGTGCGCATCCTCGGTGTGCCATCGATGCGCGAGCTGATGCGGGTGCCGGTGTTCAACCGTTGCTCGGCCACCGGTTGGGGCCAGACCAACGAGTCGATCCGCATTCATCAGGAGAACATGCTGCCGCAGACCAAGGCCTACCTCGCGGCCAACGGCAAGAAAATTCATGACAATGGTGATTTGCACCACGTACACATGTCCTTCACCGAAGGACGCTACGACGGGCGCTTCCTGTTCATGAACGACAAGGCCAACACCCGTGTGGCGCGGGTACGTTGCGACATCATGAAATGCGACAAGATCCTGGAAATCCCCAACGCCAAAGCGATCCATGGTTTGCGCCCGCAAAAGTGGCCACGCACCAACTACGTCTTTGCGAATGGCGAGGATGAAGTGCCGATGGTCAATGACGGCAAGATTTTGGACGAGCCTGCGCAGTATGTGAACTTCTTCACCGCTATCAACGCTGACGAGATGAAGGTGGCATGGCAGGTGATGGTGTCGGGCAATCTCGACAACACCGATGCCGATTATGAGGGCAAATGGGCCTTCTCAACCTCCTACAACTCGGAAAAGGGCATGAACCTGGCTGATATGACATCCGCCGACATGGACCATGTCGTGGTCTTCAACCTTGCCGAGATCGAAAAAGGTATCGCTGAGGGTGATTATATCGAGCTACAGGGCGTCAAAGTGATTGACGGGCGCAAGGGAGCTAACAAGAAATATACCCGTTACATCCCGATCCCCAACAACCCACACGGTTGCAACATGGCACCCGACAAGATCCACCTGTGCATCGCGGGCAAGCTTTCGCCAACGGTCAGCGTGATCGATGTGCGCAAGCTTGATGAATACTTTGAAAACGACGCCCTCGACCCGCGTTTCCCGATCGTGGCCGAGCCGGAACTGGGCCTTGGCCCGCTTCATACCGCGTTCGACGGCAAGGGCAACGCCTATACCACGCTGTTCCTCGACAGCCAGATCGTGTTCTGGAACATCGAGCGCGCGATCCAGCTCTTTAACGGCGAGAATGTCGATCCGATCATCTCGAAGACGGACGTACATTATCAGCCGGGCCACAACTCGACCTCAATGGGCGAAACGCTGGATGCCGACGGCAAGTACTTCGTGTCGATGAACAAGTTCTCGAAGGACCGATTCCTCAATGTGGGTCCGCTCAAACCCGAGAACGAACAGCTGTTTGTCATCGATGGCGACGAGCTGATCCTAGCGCATGACGGCCCCACCTTTGCTGAGCCGCACGATTCGATCATTGTGCATCGCTCGGCGGTCAATCCGCTGCATGTCTATGACCGCAACGACTCCTCCTGGGCCGCGACCCGCGCTCAGGCCGAAGCCGACGGAGTGGATATAGACGACTGGATGGATACCGTGGTGCGCGACGGCAATAAGGTGCGCATCTACATGTCCTCATCGGCACCGAACTTCAGCCTTGAAAGCTTCACCGTGAAAGAAGGCAACGAGGTGACGGTAATCATCACCAACATCGACGACATCGGGGATCTTAGCCACGGCTTTTGCGTGGGGGATCACGGCGTCGCCATGGAGATCAGCGCACAGCAGACCTCTTCGGTGACCTTCGTGGCGGCCAAGCCTGGCATTTACTGGTACTATTGCCAGTGGTTCTGCCACGCCCTCCACATGGAGATGCGCGGTCGGATGTTCGTCGAACCGCGTGAGGGCTGATCCATGCCGCGTCTTCGCTTCTTCTTTTCGGCACTGATCGTAGTGATTGTCTTTTCGGTTGCGGGCACCGTCCGCGCCGAGGAGCGGTTGGTGCCTGCCGAAGCGGGAGCGTTGGCGCTTGCCATCGCCGGGGCCAACCCCGGCGATGTGCTGACCCTTGCCCCGGGCCGTCACGAAGGCCCGGTGGTGCTTGAATTTCCCATCACTCTTGACGGGCGCAACGAGGCGCTGATTCAGGGCAACGAGCAAGGCTCGGTCATCACCGTGACCGGCACCGATGTCACTTTGCGCGGCCTTGAAATCCGCGGCTCTGGTTCGGACCATCAGGTGGTCGATGCTGGCGTGAAACTTGATCGCAGCGCAGTTCGCGCCGTGGTGGAACATAACGTTCTGATCGAAAATCTTGTCGGCGTGCATGTCTTCGGCGCCCGCGACAGCATCGTGCGCGACAACATTGTGACCGGCCGCCAAGACTACCGCATGAATGATCGCGGCAACGGAATTTACGTCTGGAACGCACCGGGAACCGTGGTCGAACGCAATGATGTCCGCTACGGTCGCGACGGCATTTTCGCCAACGCCTCGCGCGAGAATATCTTTCGTGACAACCTGTTTCGTGACCTGCGTTTCGCGGTGCATTTCATGTACACCAACAGAAGCGAGATTTCGGGCAACGTATCAATCGGCAACCGACTGGGCTTTGCCATCATGTTCTCAAACCGCGTCAAGGTCGCAAGCAACATGTCGCTGGGTGATCTTGGTCACGGGCTGATGCTCAATTACACCAACAATGCCGATGTGAGTGACAATCTGGTGCGTGGCGGCACGCAGGAAAAATGCACCTTCATCTATAACGCCCACCGCAACCTGATCGTGAATAACCGCTTTGAGGGTTGCGAAATCGGCATCCACTTCACCGCCGGATCGGAACGTAACGCGATTACTGGGAATGCCTTCATCGGCAACCAGACGCAGGTTAAATATGTCGGAACCCGCGATATCGAATGGAGCTATAAGGGACGTGGCAACTACTGGTCAGATCATCCCGCCTTTGATCTGGACGGTGACGGCATCGCCGATGCCCGCTTTCGCCCCAATGACATGATGGACCATATCTTGTGGTCGCAACCGGCTGCAGCGCTTCTGCTGGGTTCACCCGCAGTGCAGTTGATCCGCTGGAGCCAGGCCCATTTTCCCGCCACCACACCGGGTGGAGTGGTTGACAGCTTCCCGCTGACTCGCCCCGTGGTGATCGCGGTCCCCGAACACATCGCCCGCATGGAGGCCGAATCCTGGCCGGCGTGGCGCCATGAAGGACAGATTGATGACGAACCTGACCCTTTCACAGGTCACTAAAACCTTCGACCAGACGCGCGCGCTTGATGGCGTGGGCTTCACCGTCGCATCGGGCGAAAGAGTGGCGCTGCTGGGGCATAACGGCGCTGGCAAATCGACGTTGATGAAAATCATCCTCGGGTTAATCCCCTTTGACAGCGGCACGGTTACGGTGATGGGCGATGCCCCCGGCAGCCATGCCGCGCGCCGACAGGTGGCCTATCTACCTGAAAACGTGGCCTTCCACCCAGCACTGACCGGGCTGGAGCAGATCCGCTACTACCTGCGCCTGCGCGGCGAGAATCCGGGTGCCGCGATGGGCCTTTTGGAAAGGGTCGGTCTGAGCGATGCCGCCAAACGGCGCATTGGCACCTATTCCAAGGGTATGCGCCAGCGCGTGGGTTTAGCGCAGGCCCTGATCGGCAACCCGCGGTTACTGGTGCTGGATGAACCCACCAGTGGGCTTGATCCGGTGTCGCGGCGCGAATTTTATGCCATGCTCGATGAGCTGGCGACCGAAGGCGCTGCGATCTTGCTTTCTTCGCATGCGTTGACTGAGGTTGAGGCCCGCACCGACCGCATCGTGATCTTGTCGAAGGGCGTGATGGTGGCCAATGACACGCTGGCTGCGCTGCGACGGCAGGCGGCGCTGCCGACGCATTTGCAAGTCATCGCCCGCCCCGGCGCTGCCGATGCAGTTGCAGCACAACTTCATGGCGCGCGTATGAATGGTGTGATGGTTAATCTGACCTGTGCGCATGATGAAAAATTGGCCCGGCTGGGGCAGGTCACGGCCCTTGGTGCGATGATCGAGGATGTCGAGGTTATCCCTCCCAGCTTAGAGGACATCTACAGCCATTTCAGCCTCCAGGCCGACGGGAGGGCAATCCGATGACCCGCATTTTCGCCTCCGCAGGCGCCGAGTTTCGCATCGCTCTTAGAAACCGTTGGGTCACCATCGCGGTGACGATGATGGCGCTGTTTTCCATTGTCCTGTCGGCGGCTGGCAGCGCCCCCACGGGTGTTTTGGGGGCCGACAAGTTGTCGGTCACGGTGGCCAGCCTTACCAGTCTTGCCGTTTACCTCGTGCCGTTGTTGGCCCTTTTAATGAGCTTTGACGCGGTTGCGGGTGAGGTCGAGCGCGGCACGCTGCCCTTGGTGCTTACCTACCCCGTCAGCCGCGCCGAGCTGCTTTTGGGCAAGTTTGTCGCCCATCTGATGATCCTCGGTTTGGCAGTGGCCGTGGGCTACGGTATTGCCGCCGCCGCCGCGATCACCATCGACCCGCACGCCAGCGCCGGGATTCCCGCGCTCATCCGCCTGTTCTGGACCTCGCTTTTGCTGGGAGCGGCCTTTATCGCCATTGGCTACGCGCTTTCGGCCATCGCCCGGCGCCCGGGGGCGGCGGCGGGGCTGGCGATCGGGCTTTGGCTAGCGATGATCGTGCTTTATGATCTCGGCCTGCTGGCGGCCGTGGTGGCCGATAGTGGCGGCTATTTCACCATCCATGTCTTTCCGTGGATGTTGATCGCCAATCCTGCCGATGCCTTCCGCCTCTACAACCTCGCGGCCTCCGAGGCGACAGCCGCTGCCGCCGGCATCGGTGGCGCAGCCAGCACGATCCCGGCCGCCCACGCGCTGGCCTCGATCATCTTGTGGCCATTGGTCGGGCTTGTTCTCGCCACGCTGGCCTTTCGAAAGGTGACACCATGATCCGCCCCGTACTCCTTGCGCTGTCGCTGCTGGCGCTGACAGCGTGCCGCGAGGAAACCGCAGTACTGCCCCAACCGATCGCCATGACCGCCGAGGCCGTGGGCCATTATTGCCAGATGAACCTGCTGGAACACTCCGGCCCCAAGGCACAGGTGCATCTCGATGGCATGTCTTGGCCTTTGTTCTTCAGCCAGGTGCGCGATGCGATCGCCTATCAGCGCATGCCGGAACAAAGCCACCTGATCCGCGTGATCTATGTCTCGGACATGGGTGCCGCCGGGGTCAGTTGGGACGACCCGGGGGCAGAGAACTGGATCCCCGCCGCCTCGGCGTTTTACGTCGTAGGGGCCGAGATCGTCGGCGGAATGGGCGCGCCGGAACTGGTGCCCTTCTCTGACCCGGCAGCCGCCGAAGCTTTCACGGTCGCGCACGGGGGGCAGGTGATGGAGCTTGCAGCAATCCCCGATGCCGAAATCCTCGCCCCGGTCGAATTCGACGAAGACATCGGGGCCGGGGATGGCCATGATTTTGAAGACCGCCTGCGCGCCCTGTCGCACAAACCGGAGGGCTGATTATGGCCGCTTTTACCCGTCGCCGCTTTTTGACCATCAGCGCTGCCGCTAGCGCCGCCACTATTGCCGCAGGCCCGTTGCGCGCCGCACCGCTTTACCAATGGCGCGGTGTAGCGCTGGGGGCAGATGCCTCGATCACACTGGCCCACCCGCAAGCCGAGGCCATTATCCAGCGCGCGTTGCAAGAAGTTACCCGGCTTGAGCACATTTTCTCGCTACATGACCCGCAATCGGCGCTGGTTCGGCTCAATACCGATGCCGTTCTGGAGAATCCGCCCTTTGAACTGCTGGAATGCCTAAGCCTGTGCCGCACGGTTCATACCGCCACCGGCGCGATGTTTGACCCGACGGTCCAGCCGCTCTGGGCGCTTTACGCTGAGCGCCATGCCGCAGGGCGCAGCCCGAGCGGCCAAAGCCTTGCCCAGACCCTCACGCGCACTGGGTGGAAAAGGGTCAGTTACGATGCGGCGGCCATCCGTTTGCAACCCGGAATGGCGCTTAGCCTCAACGGTGTCGCGCAGGGCTTCATTGCCGACAAGGTCGCGGGCTTGCTGCGATCCGAGGGGCTGCGCGATATCCTCGTTAATACCGGTGAGTTTCACGCCATCGGCGGCCACCCGCAGGGCGGTGGCTGGCCGGTCTCGCTTGATGACGGGCGCGAGATCCACCGCGACGCGCTCAGCTTGCATAATGCAGCACTGGCCAGTTCCTCGCCACACGGCATCACCTTTGACGCGGCCGGGCAGGTCAGCCACATTCTCGATCCGCGCAGCGGTCTGCCCGCCCCGGCCCGCTGGCGCCTGATTACCGTCACTGCTCCAAGCGCCGGTCTTGCCGACGCGCTTAGCACCGCCTTTTGCCTGATGGAGCGTCCGCAGATTTCCGCCACACTGGCGCGTTTTCCGCAGGCGCACCTTGCCCATATCGGCTAACGTTCTGGCAGATTGTTCGACACCGTGTATTCCAGGGGTATTCGGTCACCTGAACCGTAAGTGGTGGCCGGGCCACACCTTGACGGCGCGATAATCAATGCTTGACCTTCCCCCCACGGGAAGGCGCAGATTGATACTGATATGTCGGGTTTCCGGCCTTAACACAGTACTTGTCGCGAAAAGAGGGAGCCATGTCGACCGTTGATCCGCACGCAGGCCATTCCCGTTCAGAGCCCGAAATTGTCGAAGCTCACAGCGCGCCAGAAACCGGAACCGGAACCGGGCTAACAGCAATCGACCCGGTTTGCGGCATGAGCGTGACGTTGAAGCCGGATACGCGCAATGAGGTATTCGGCGATAAAACCTTCCATTTCTGCTCAGGTAAATGCCAGACCAAGTTCAAGGCCGACCCATGGTTCTATGCCTCGGGCCGGGCTGCCGGGCGCAAAAAAGCCGCCCCTGCCAACGTTCAGTATACCTGCCCGATGCACCCCGAGATCATTCGCGATGTGCCGGGGGCCTGCCCAATCTGCGGTATGGCGCTGGAGCCGATGCTGCCTTCGGACGAACCCAGCCATGAGTTGACGGACTTCACCCGCCGGATGTGGGTTTCGGCGGTAGCAGCGGTGCCGCTAATCGTGCTGACAATGGGCGAGCTGGTTGCCCTGCCGGTGCGCGACTGGATAGGGCATCAGACCGCCAGCTATCTGGAATTTGCACTGGCAACGCCGATCATCCTTTGGGC